>DUDC01000260.1:0-11314 GCA_012959465.1 Planctomycetaceae bacterium | reverse complement strand
GATGGCCGTGCGAAGAATGGAGCCGATGTAACCGCCACAGAGGCCGCGGTTCGGGGAAAGTACCAGCAGAATCGCCTTTCCAGTCGATGTCCGTTCCTCGAGAAGAGGATGAGAAACCTCAAGACCCGCTTGGGCGAGGCTTTTGACCACTTTCGTGATCCGCTGTGTATACGAGGTCGCCGCTACAGCTCGATCCATCGCCTTCTTGAATCGCGCAGTGGCGATCAATTCCATCGTTCGCGTGATTTTGCGAACGTTGCGTACTGATTTGCGTCGTTTGTCGAGGGCTCGTGCGTTGGCCATCGTTTAAAACTTTCTCTTATCTAAGCAAAAGACAGGCAGCGAACCCGCCTGAGATTTTGCTGCAGTACTCGATCTACTCCGCCGATTCGACGTTGAACGCCTTGGTAAATTCGCTGAGCGCGGCCTTCATTTTCTCTTCCAAATCGTCTGTGAGCTTTCCTTCGGTATCCAGTGCATTCCAAAGGGATTGTTGCTGCACTTTCATGAACTGCATGAATTCTGTTTTCCAACGGCCGACGTCCTTGACGGGCACCGAGTCCAAAGCACCTGTGGTACCGGCATAAACCAATAAGACTTGATCGGTCACACTCAACGGCTGGTACTGGGGCTGCTTTAATAATTCGACCATTCGATAGCCACGGTCCAGTTGCTGCTGGGTGGCCGCGTCGAGATCCGTTCCCAATTGGGCAAAGGCTTCCAACTCGCGGAATTGAGCCAAGGCCAGACGAAGTGGGCCGGCGACCTTCTTCATCGATTTAGTTTGGGCCGCACCGCCGACACGTGAAACCGAGATGCCCACGTTCATGGCGGGTCGAACACCGGAGAAAAACAGGTCGGGTTGCAGGTAGATTTGACCGTCGGTGATCGAAATCACGTTGGTCGGAATATACGCCGAAACCTCACCTTCCAAAGTCTCAATGATCGGCAGAGCGGTCAGAGACCCACCGCCAAGCTCGTCGCTCAGCTTCGATGATCGTTCGAGAAGTCTGCTGTGACAGTAGAACACATCGCCCGGGTATGCCTCGCGACCTGGTGGTCGTCGCATCAGCAGCGACAACTGGCGATAGGCAACCGCTTGTTTCGACAGATCGTCGTATACGATCAACGCGTGCTGGCCATTGAACATAAAGTGTTCGGCCATGGCGGTTCCCGAGTACGGAGCGATGTACTGCAATGGTGCAGGGGCACTGGCCCCCGAGATGATCACCGTGGTGTAGTCCATCGCACCATAGTGTTCCAAGGTCTCGATGATGCCGACGACCGACGAGTCCTTTTGACCAATGGCGACGTAAAAGCACTTAACGCCCGAATCCTTCTGATTCAAGATCGCGTCGATTGCAATCGCCGTCTTGCCCGTCTTGCGGTCACCAATGATCAACTCGCGCTGTCCGCGACCGATCGGTGTCATCGCGTCCACCGCCATGATTCCGGTCTGCATCGGCTCATGGACGGGTTGACGTCCGGCGACGCCGGGAGCCATGAACTCGACTGGGCGCGTTTCCGTGGTGTGCAAGGGGCCCTTGCCGTCGAGCGGGTTGCCGAGCGGATCGAGCACGCGGCCAATCACCGCATCGCCCACCGGTACGGAAAGCACTTTTCCCAGGGCTTTGGCCTCATCACCTTCGTTGATCGTCAGGTAGTTACCCAGGACGATGACGCCGACACTGTTTTCTTCCAGGTTGAAGGCGAGACCGATCGTCCCTCCGGGGAACTCGACCATTTCGCCGGCCATGACACCCGAAAGGCCGTAGACGCGAGCGATACCATCCCCGACTTCGAGGACGGTTCCCACTTCACGAACATCGACTTGGCTTTCGTACTGCTCGATCTCCTGCTGGATGACCGAGGCGATTTCATCGGAATTGAATTTCATGAACGTCCTCGTCGAGGATCCAATCGCTTCTATGTTGGTTAAATGCTAGCTGGCCGCTCTTGTTTGAGCTATCCATCTAGTTACTGGTAATAGGCTACGGGTTGGTTGTAAATGCGCCCCTAGATCGAGGAAAAACGCTGAGGTTCTTCTCGGATCTTGCGGCTGGTTTGTTGTGCGACTTGTTCTTGCAGTGAACGCAAGCGATTCGCTACCGTTCCGTCAAAAACTGTGTCTCCCACACGGACTCGGATCCCGCCCAGTAGGCTGGGGTCGACCCGTTCGTGAAGAATGATCTCCGCTTGCAGGACTCCTTTGAGGTGTTCGGTAACCTTGCCTCGCAGGTTGTCGTCGAGTTCGATGGCCGTCTCGACAACGACTTCTTTCCGACCGCACATCTCGTCGTACAGTCTCTTGGCCGAATTGTGGATCGCTCGTAGGCAGTCCATCCGACCGTGCCGAGCAACGACCTTGAGGAATTTGAGCAACGTTGCATCCATCGGCCCATTGAACACACGGTCCAGGATGCGTTCCTTCTCAACAAAACTCACCCGTGGGGAATCCATCACGCCTTCCATGGTGCTCTGTTGATTCCATACGTCCTCGATCAGCGAATCAAATTGGTCTAACGCGTCCTTCGGGGTTGCGGCCTGTTCGAGGGCACCAATCAACGCCTTCGCGTACAGGTCCCCCAAATACTGCCGATCCGAATCGAATGCGGTCTCGTGTTTCGCTTGCTCAGTCATTGTTGCCGACGGCTCCACATCATGACGAACTTGAGAACTGTTTGAGGGCGTCTTGAATCAACGCCTCGTGATCAGCTTGCTTCAACTCTCGTCCCACGATTTGACTGGCAAGATGGACAGCCAGGTCAACACTTTGCGTGCTCAAATCGTTAAGTGCGACATTCCGAGCAGCATCGATATCGGCCTGTGCTCTCTGCTTTTGCTGATCGGCATCGGCTTCGGCCTCCTGTCGAATGCGCGAGGCATTCTCGTCGGCCAGGTTTTGTGACTTGGAAATCAAAGCTTGACCTTCGCTCTCCGCGTCAGACAACTTCGCCTCATACTCGGCCAAGCGGGCGGTCGCTGCTTCCGCGTCCCGATTCGCCTCATCGATCTTGTTGGCGATTCCCTGTTCTCGCTTGTCCAAACCCTCGGCGATTGGACCCCAGGCGAATTTCATCAGGACGCCGATCAACAACAAGAACACGAGCAACGTGAAAATGTTGAGGTCCGATCGCCACTGGCCTGGATCGAATAGACTATCGCTTGGATTCTGATGACTCAGATCCATCAAGTCGTGAGAACCGCTACCGCCACTCTCATGTGAGTCGTCTTCCGAATCCGGTGCAGCTGCGCTCTCTTCGGGATCCGAATTCTCTGTGGTGGAATTCGGGTCCTCATCGTCTGCTTGCGCGAGCGCAATACGAGCGCCGCTTGAGAGCGACGCAACTGCGATCAATACAAGGGCAGTAAATCGGAATGTCGATATCAAACGCATACGCTAAGCCTTGTCAAAGAGGCAAGACGAGTTGCCTAACACACGTGCTTACGCAAAAGTCACAACGCCACGACTGAAGTTAACTGGCGAATGGGTTTTGTTGCATGCATATGACCAAGGCGAAAAATGTGAAGCCTTCGATCAGAGCGGCCGCAATAATCATGGCGGTCTGGATGTTACCGGCCACTTCTGGCTGGCGTGCCATGCTCTCCAGGGCGGAGCTGGCGAGTTTGCCGATACCGTAGGCGGCACCGATGGTCACCAGGCCGGCGCCGAATGCGCCTGAAAACGAGGTCCCCTCTGCAGCGAAGGACACGCTGCAGAAGGCCAGTACCATAACAAGGCTCGTCGATGCAATCTTGACGAAGTTTTTCACGAATCCTATCTCCTGTTTAAAACAAAAACCAAATGTCGCTTGTGAGAATAATGTGCCGCGCTAATGTTTGTGAACCGCCGCGCCGATGAACAACGCGGACAGTAAAGTGAATACGTAGGCTTGCAGGAAGGCCACGAATAGTTCCAGCATGCTGAAAACCGTCGTTCCGAGAATGACGATAAACATCACAAGATAATGCATGCCTGGTTGCCCGGAAAAACTCATTGTCGCCTCGACGCCGACCGCCATGGTGAAAATGGCTAACATCACCAGGTGTCCGGCAACCATGTTGGCTAACAGACGAACGCTCAATACACCATGCTTGATCAACATTCCGCCAATTTCGACCACAAAGATTGCCGGCTTGATTACCACAGCCAGTACCAGTGGTAGATCCATGGACGGTATCTGGTTGAGGAAAAATCCGACGAAGCCGAATTTCTTCATACCGCTCACTAGCACCGTGCCGAATGTAACCAACGCAAAAGCGGCGGTCACACCCCATGTTGCCGTTGGAGCACCCAACCACGGAATTAGACCGAATAGGTTGCAACCCAATACGAACATGAACAAAGTCCACAGTATCGGGACAAACGGGTCCGCCCCATGACCAATGGCTGGTCGAGCAATCTGATCGCGAATGAATACCAAGAATGTTTCAAGAAGATTGGCTAGCCGTCCCTTGGCCGGTTTTCCCGAGGCGATTCCTCGAGCCAACCAGCTGAAGCTCATCACCAAAATCAACGCCACCACCACTTCGATGATCATGAACTTTGAAATGCAGAAGCCCGACTCGGGCTCGTACATGTTACGCAGCCGGCCGAAGGGTTGGGGGATGATGATCTTCCCATGCAGCCTGGAGTTGTACGAGGCAATCTTCTCGCCCGTCCAGGTGATCGCCTTATCGCTCTTGTACGTTTGAACGGTGCTCTCTTCCTTCACCGTTGCCCAATCCGTGCGGAATTCGCCGTCATTTAAATGGGCTTTCAATAGCCAGGCATGCTCGGCCGTCGCTTCGGAGGATTCATCGGCCAAGTAGGCATCTACCGACTTGTCTACCGACTTCGTCTCGCTTTTCCACTTCGAAAACGCCTTGGAGAACTCACCTAGCTCCTGTTCCAAGTACATGTCGAAGGGCCGGCCAGCGTACAGATGATCCTCGTGTTGCCAATGCTGCCAGTGATGGACCAGGTCGTGGCCGTCCGGCATTTTCACCGTCGGCCGCTTACGCTCCACTTGTCGCGTGTTGTATTCCTCGATCAGTCGCTCCAGGTCGTGGACCTGCCGATGAGCTTCCCATTCTTGGTAGTCCGGATCCGTTTGTATCCACACATCCGGAAATTCGTCCTTCGACTTGCGATTCGAACGGTAAATAAACCGCGGCACTTCGAAGTAGTAACTGTCTTTGATGTGCAGAATCGAAGAAGCCATATCCTACGACGCCTTAGGTGCAACTGCGTTGACAATTTGTAGGGCCAATAAAGTCTCGACCGCCAGAACGATCCAGAAGAAGAGCATCACGTATCCCAAAATACCAACCTCTGCCCATCGCGCATGTTGCGAAACAAGTAGACCGAGCATCAGCGGAAAGACTGTGCGAAACAAAACGCCTGAAAGGATGGCCAGCACGGGTGCGGTCGGCTGATAAATTCCCAGCATGACCAACGAAAGCCAGCCGCCAGTGAGGCAGATAATCGATGCGATCGCCACGGCAGTGACCCCAACACTTCCGTGCTGTTGATAAGTCCACAAGCTGAGGCCGATCGCCACAACTGCTACAGGAATGGTGAGAACAATGGCCGCTCGAGCCACTTTCCCCCAAATCCCTATCGCATTTCCATCTGCCACGTTACTCGCCTGCTGAATCTTCGGGTTCTTCATCTGCCTCTGTATTTGTCGTGGTCTTGTCGCGAGATGCCGTATCTTGTCGCACCAGCAATAACAAATACCACATCCCCAGGACCATCCCTGTCACCAGGCCAACGGGCGTTAACCAGGGCCACGACCAACGGTTTGCCAAGCATTGAGCCCCCAAGCCAGGCAAAACCATCATCGCGGCAACCGTCGTGATGGCCGAAACCCAACGCATGGCTTCCGCGATTGGTGTTTCACCCTCCACAGGACTAGCCCTCAGCCGTCACACTCCGGACGTGTTTTGGTGGACCGCGGCGGACCATTGGAAAGGTCCAATCCTCAGTAAGCCGCACAATCTAAACAAACGATAACAGCCGGTCAACCGACCGTCAGCGATTTCGTTCGTTTTTTCACAATGTCGCTTAAGTAACGCCACGACAATACCTTATATCGCTTGTTTCGCCCCCTTTTTTGGGTTGCTCTGCGCTGTTTTGCCACACACCAATTCAGGGGGTGACGTTGGAACTCGCCGAGGTCAAAAAACTGGATGTTTTTTAAAAAGAGCGGCTCTGTAGAGGGGTGAGCTAATTGCCTTCAGCGGTTATTTCGATTACACTCGGCATTGTCGGTGGTTGGGTCCTCATGAACCACGCTTGGGAGCAAGCTAGTTTGAGTTCCATCAACAGCCGACCAACCTTCCCACCCGCCGCCATTCGGGGATGGTTGTACCACATGTTCACTCCACCTTACTGCTAGACTCGCGGATTTCAGTTGCGAGTCGCGCCCGCCTGGGGGAGTTGGTCGTGGGGGGAATTGGCGAAGCGATAGTTCTGACGTGTTTTGCTTGCTTGACGAACTCCGCGTCAAATTACCCCCCTCAATGGGGAGAAATGCTTGGAGACGCCACGCTCAGGAGAACATCCAGGCAACGACTTGCTGGACACCGAGGTCCGGCGGTCGCGGGTTCTGTGGAGTGATCGACGCTTCATAAACCTGGAGACAATACCGCATCACGGAGGGTGCTCCAACGAATTGGCTTTGAATGATGTCAACGCCATTGAGGGAGGACAATCCATTGATCAGTGCAGCCTCTTTAAAGTCGCCGTCTACGCTTCGCGAGTACACCGTTAAGGAACTCGGTGAAATCGCCAAGAAAGTCGGCGTTGATAACTGGCGGAGTCTCCGCAAAGAACAGCTGGTTCAGACCTTGGTACGCCACGCAAAGCGTCGTGAAGCGGCGAAGTTGAAGAAGGGCACCAACGGTCGTACCACAAAGATCTCAGCGGCTAAAAAGAGTGCCCCCGTTCGCGGGCAGACCAAGTCGAGTTCCAAGACGAAGCTCTTGGCCAAAACCTCGTCGAGTCGAAAACCGAGGCCGAAGCTCTCGCCGCAGAAAATGAAACGGATCCAAATGCTCACCGATTCGCGGGAAATGTACATGGATCTATCAAATGGTACAGGTGAAAGCAGCGATGACGGTGACCGTGTCGTGCTCATGGTACGAGATGCGTTTTGGCTGCAGGTCAACTGGCAATTAGAGCGTTGCAGCGTGCAACGAGCTCAATCGGCGATGGCCGAGATGTGGCATACTGCCGTTCCTACGCTGCGTGTTTACGAAGTGGACGTGGACAACGAGACGATGGCCGCCGAGAGTGTGGTCGACGACATTCGAATTCATGGTGGCGTGAACAACTGGTACATTGCCGTGGACCAGCCGCCGCAGAGTTTTCGCGTGGAGATCGGATACTTGGGGACCGACGGCCGCTTCTTTGGGCTGGCTCGAAGTAATACCGTGACCACACCGCCGCCTGGCGCCAGCGATACTCTCGATCACAATTGGAGCGATATCGCTCAAGATTACGAGCGGGTCTACGCGATGAGTGGCGGATACGCGGAGGATCATTCTTCCGATGAATTGCAATCGTTATTCGAGGAGCGCCTGCGTCGCCCGATGGGTTCCCCCACGCTCACCACATTCGGAATTGGCGCCGAACGTCCGTCGCTGAAAAATCGCGACTTTACGTTTGAGTTGGATGCCGAAATAATCATTTACGGTGCCACCAAGCCCAACGCACATGTGACGTTGGCTGGCGAACCTGTGCGAGTTCGACGCGATGGGACATTCACCGTCCGCCTGAGCATGCCCAATCGACGTCAGGTGCTTCCGGTGGTTGCGCATAGCGCCGACGGGGTTGAACAGCGAACGATCGTGTTGGCGGTGGAACGCAACACCAAGACGATGGAACCGGTTGTTGTCGAGGTCAATGGCTAGGGCAACTAGGTTGCCCAGCACTCAGAGAGTTTTCGTTACAAGACAAAGCGGGACGGCAACGTCCCGCTTTTTTTGTTAGCATCAGGAACGTCGTTCAACACCGTTGCCCGTCACGTTTAATTCAATCAACTGGTTCAAGCTACCGCTGCGAAACGGGGACATTTCAACGGCCACGAAACGAAAGCCAATTTCTTTAAGTTGCCGGTCAAGGTGATCGCGAAACTCGGCATCTAGGAGTCGTTGAAAGTCGTCAGATTGGATTTCCAGACGAGCCAGTTCCCCCGCGTGCAATCGGACGCGATGCGGACCGAAGCCCAATTCGCGTAACAATTGCTCACTCTGTTCGACCATGCCCAGGCGTTCGCGTGTCACTTCGACCCCGTACGCGATCCGGCTGGAGAGACAAGGCGACGCCGGCTTGTCCCACACCTCCAAGTGCCACAATTTCGCTAGTTGGCGGACTCGTTCCTTGCTGAATTGGCATTCCAACAGTGGGCTGCGGACACCAAATTCGACTGCCGCCTGCATGCCCGGTCGGTAATCGCCCTCATCGTCCAAATTGGTCCCGTTGACCAACAGGAGGGAATCTCCCAGCTGCTCACGAGCAGTTTGGTAGAGGGTCGACTTGCAATGGAAACAGCGATCCGGGCCGTTTTGTCGATACGCTGCCTTGGAGTACTCGTCCGTCGTTAGTTCCAGGTGGCGAATTCCGATCTGTTCCGCCGTGTCGCGAGCTCTCTGCCGCTCCTCGGCCGCCAGGCTTGGACTGACGGCGGTGACGGCCAACGCTCCGCTACCCAGAGTTCGCTGAGCGGCAGTAGCCACGACAGCGCTATCAACGCCTCCCGACAAGGCCACCGCGCAGGCCGACACTCCGTCAAACCATGAGAGTAACCGCTCTTCTGGCGAATTCTCGTTTTCCGGCGAATTCTCGATGAGAGACCCCAATGGAAAATGTGGGTGCGAAGGTGCGTTTTTACAATAGTGACGACCCACCACCGTAATGCCGTGGCGATGTGTTTTGAGGAACCCGCAAGTATAGGTGGGAACTTGGGAATGGGGTTGTGTGATCTTTCGGGCCGAACAAGTCCGGGTAGCGAAAGCTGTACACTCGGTCCAATCCAAATCTAGTCCCCTGCGGACTTTTTATCGGCTCCACCAGTATGAGCACCGACAACACGAACATGGCAGAAAATGGCCGTCGAGCGCATCGTAGCAAGCCCCTCGTTTTGCTGCAAGCTGTTGTCGGTTCGTGGCGATTTTCGCCGCTCTCTCGGTAGTATTTGGCCTGTTTCGCCCGTTTAGATCCCTGGCGGAAGTGAACGTCCATCGAATCATGGTTATGATAGATAAAAATTTGGCACTTCGACTGCACCACATGCCGTGACGAGACGTATAGAATAATCCTTCCTCCCCCGCCTAAAAACTCGAACGACGTCGTTTACGACGCGATGGGTGCTGTCAAACAAAAGGACATTCCAGCACAATATTGCGAGTCCGCTTCGCATGGCCAGGACGCTCCACGATGACTGACTACTCCACCAATAATGCACCGCCTGCTTGGGATCGAGATTTGAGCGGTGATTCGTTCGGCGATTACTTGTTGATCCGCCGTCTCGGACGGGGTGGTATGGCCGATGTTTACTTAGCGAATCAGCAGTCACTCGGGCGTCAGGTGGCCGTGAAAATTCTCCGCCGCAACTTGGCCGAAGACGAGAGTTACGTCAAGCGATTTGACTATGAGGCGCGTGCAGCCGCGGCGTTGGTCCAGTCGAATATTGTACAGATTTACGACGTGGGCCAGCACGACGGCTGGCACTTTATCGTTCAGGAGTACGTGCCGGGACAGAACCTGCGTCAGCACATCAAGCGTCGCGGTGTGTTGGACGCCAACATGACAGTGCGAGTCATTCGTCAAGTCGGTTCGGCGTTGCTACGGGCGGGGGAGCAGGGGATTATTCACCGTGACATCAAGCCCGAAAATATCATGATGGGTCCGAGTGGGGAAGTGAAAGTTGCCGACTTCGGTTTGGCTCGCATCACTGACTCGGCCGATTCACTCGCGTTGACACAAGTTGGCGTGACAATGGGAACTCCGCTATACATGAGCCCCGAACAGGCGGAGGGCAAGAAGGAAATCGATCCGCGGAGCGACATCTACTCGCTCGGCTGTACGGCTTTTCACATGCTGGCTGGCCGCGTACCGTTTGAAGGCGAAACGGCCATCGCTGTTGCCGTCAAGCATGTAAAGGACGCGCCCGAGTCGCTCGAGAAGATCCGGCCCGACGTTCCACCAGAACTTTGTCGTATTGTGCACCGCATGTTGGAAAAGGACCCGAACGACCGGCAACAGTCGGCAAAGGCTCTGTTGCGAGAACTCCGCCAATTGCGAGGTAATGGGGTAGAAGACGACGACTCCGAGGATTGGCTTGATGAAGAAGCTTGGGACGACACCGCGCCATTGACGGCCGAACATTCGCTGACGGAAGCGACGCAGCAGCTGGAGACATTGGTGCAGAATCGGTTGCAACTGGTTCGGCCAGCTTGGGCATGGGCGGTGTTCCTCGGCCTGATCACACTCTCATTTGTTGCCGGTGGCGGGCTCGCCTGGAGCAACCGCCCGGCACCGTTGCTGGACGTCTCGGCCGAATACCGCTCGAGTGTGGAAGCAAAAGCGACGGCTCAAGAGCAATTTTGGTATGCGGCTTTCCAAAATACCGAGAAAGCACTGTTGGCGGTGGAACATTATTTTCCGGCCGAGGAGAACGCGCAGAACGAGTATTACGTGATGCGGTCGAAACAACGGTTGGGCGAGTTGTATTTGTCGACAGAGCAGTGGTTGCTGGCGTTAGAGGAGTACCAACGGCTGGCCGATGCAGCGGACAACGAGTTTCGCGCGATCGGGTTAGCCGGACAGGCGATGGTGTTCTCCAAACAGCAAAAGTCGGCGGAAGCGGCCGAGTTGTTGGGGCAATTGGTACCCCTGGTCCGCGAGTTACCAGAAGGTTCGAGACCCTCGATCTTCGATCTATTAGACGTTGATCTCCGAGTTCTCTTGGCCCAATTTGTCAAAGAGTCTCGCGACGAGGAAAGGATAAGAACCACACCGCCGCCAGACTCCTAAACTACGGACCGCCTTTACGCCGATAATATTGCCTGGGCAACTCGGCCCTTGACACTACCCGACTCAAACTTACACTACGACTTTCCCGGCACGTCCGTTTCGCGGACTCAGTCAAAGAGACCTTCGCCCCCTTCGTCTAGTGGCCCAGGACACCGCCCTCTCACGGCGGAGACAGGGGTTCGATTCCCCTTGGGAGTACCATTTGCAAGGCCCTCGGACGACGTAAGTCGCCGGGGGCTTTCGCTTTTTCGGGATCGCCGATCTGCCGGTCTTGAGCTGTAACCCCTCGCT
>DUDC01000259.1:454-2459 GCA_012959465.1 Planctomycetaceae bacterium | reverse complement strand
CGGTGCGACAATGCTGTCGCTGGCGTTCCTGATCGTCGAAACACGCGGCGGTGAGAGAGATTTTTACCTCGCCGCCGGGTTTGGTGTCCTGTGCTTACTTTTGAGCCACCACGTGATGCGCGGGTTCGTCTCGCGCTGGGTTCGCCACTCGGTTCAGCAATTTCTTTTCAAGTGGACGGTGCGCGGCGTGCCGGCCCTCATAGCGCTGGCCATCATCGGGGTGTCCGCTTTCTACGCGCTCGGCAAAACCATGGCGAATAGCGCCTTGGCCAAGTACAAGGCCACCAGCGAGGCGGAGGGGTGGCACTACGACTTCAAGGATTACGTGGGTGAGGCACCAGCCGATGAAGAAAACTTTTTCATGGCCAAGCCGTTCAGCGGTTCCCTATACACCCAGAACATCGGCGAGAAGGCGGTCTACCTAAACCCCACCATCAAGACAAACGTTGAAGCCGTTCTGGATTTGAGGGTTTTTCCAAGAGATAGGATACGAAAAAGGACGAGTCCGCATTTGGGGGATTTTGCCAACCAACTTCGGGCGGGCGGAAGTGGAAGCTTTTTGAGCGCACCCATTCCCTCCATGGAGGGTACCGACCAGGAGGTCATCGATCAATACTTCGCCCTGTTCGATGAACTATTGCGAGACCTGCGCAAGGCGGCCAAACGACCGAAACATCAATTCCCTTACCCTTACGAGAACGGGCCTAATATTGAAACGGACCACTTGTCCAAGCTTAAAGGTATAACACAACTGCTGAACAACTTCGTCAGGGTCAAACTGACCCGCGGCGAAGCCGCCGGGGCGATGGAGCATGCTCGGCTTCAGTTTCGGTTGTTCGAAGCCTCGGGAAGTGACCCGTATTTAATCGGCCAACTGGTACACATCGCCAACGGTTACATCAACGTACATGGGCTCAATGTTGGATTGCATTTGAACCAATGGAGCGACGAACATTTGGCAGAATGGGACACATTCCTCACTCTCGACCGCAACTACTTCAAGCAATGGGAACGCTGCATACAGGGCGAACGGTTGAGTGTTGTCCACCTGATCGAGAGCATCATCAAGGGAGAGGAACCGGGAGCCACGACCGACTTTGTTGAAGACACCCGTCTGATCCCCAAACAATGGCTGGTGAAGGATTTGATTCATTACGATACCACCATGAAACAGTTTATCGAGTTGATCCGGAAGGCCGGAGAAACCGGTCGGATAAACCAGAGAAACATCAGCGAGCTTTTCATGGATGCACAGGCGAGTGGCGGTCTAAATACAATTCCATTCAGCGATATGTTGCTCTCTGCCAATAAGATCGTCCTGTCCAAGGCAGGACGAATGATGAACCTCTTTTCCGCCGCACGGCTGGGTATTGCCATCGAACGGTATCGTCGAACCAAGGATGCCCTACCCGGCAATCTTAGCGAGTTGGTGCCGGACTACATCGCCGCTCTGCCGAACGACATTTTTACCGGCAAGCCGTTGGAGTGGGAACACAACGACAGTCCGCGATACAAAATCGCCACAGAAGAACTTGATTCTTCATCATGGACTTACGACGCCGTCCTCGCAGCGATCCAAGCGGGAGATCTGGATCAACTCAAGGCTTACACCGAAGGCGGCTGGTCGGTCACCAAACCCGGGAAGGAAGAGTCACCAGACGAGGATCCCGGCATGGCTGGGTTGATGCCGGGTATGGGCATTTTTGGCGGGCCGAGAAAGATCGACTTCAACGCATCCGAAACTGAAATACTCACACAACAACACGCGCTGCACCATGCCGTCCATAGTGGCAACACGGAACTGGTGCGATGGCTGATCGAGCAGGGCCTTGACCCGAATGCCACCGCCAACGTTTGGACCCATAAACCGGTGGAAGAATTAGATGCGGCGGACAACATATTCGTCGACATGATGATGGGTATGGGCGGAAACGATGATAGTCAACGAAGCGTGCTGGAGTTTGCCGTCAGCGAACAAAACGCCGATATGGTCACGGCGCTGCTC
>DUDC01000259.1:0-303 GCA_012959465.1 Planctomycetaceae bacterium | reverse complement strand
TGGGCATGCCGGGGATGGGGATGCCGTTCCCGGAGTCGCCAACGGCATTCGAGTTGGCCAACACCAACATACTTCCCCTGCTCTTGGCCAAGGTGCCGGAATCGTTGATGCCAAAAGCATTCGAGGAGGACGGCGACGTTTCGCTCCTCCGAAAGACCTTGGCTAAAAGTGACTTTGCCAAGGCTCGCCTGTTGATTGCGAGAGGCGCCGACGTTAACCACCCCAACTCTGACAAAGGATTTGATCTGGATGAGGTAAACCGCATGCTCTCAGACTCATCAGCAGGTGGAACTGAATCATCCA
>DUDC01000258.1:6381-14633 GCA_012959465.1 Planctomycetaceae bacterium | reverse complement strand
TCCGCCGCCGCGAGCTCGCCGGCCTCGACGACGCCCTCGATCCGAAGGGGCGCTGATGTTCGAGTCGCCGCCCGACGACGCGTTCAGGCTCCGCCTAGACTGTCAACCGCGAGCAAAGGGTCGAGGCCGGGCGTCCCGCTCCGGTCGTCGTTGCCCCGCGTGTCGGCTCGGCGTCGGGTCGATCATGATCAGGACGCCCGAGGAAACCCGGCGGCTCGAACGTCAGATCAAACTCGCCGCCCAGGTCGCTTGTCGGCTCAACGGCTTCGATCTCCTCGACGGCCGTGAAGATCGTGCCCGGGAGCTTGGGGTGAGGTTCCGTGGTCTTCGCGACGACAACAATATTCGCTCCATCTGCTGCCGCTTTCAACGCGATCGCTTTGCCAATACCGCGACTGGAGCCAGTGATGAAGAGAGTTTTATTTTGAAGTGACATATTGTTCAGTCCGTGAAGAATTCACCAGTTAATAATCTGTTCGATCGACTTCCCAATCGCCTCGATTGTCCATTCACTCTGTTCGTAGCGAGTTGTGCCGTGACTGGACATCATACGGTAGGTGAATATCTCGTTGCCTTCAATTCCAAAGGTCACCCCGTTAATTGCAGCGGCTGCATCGGTTGCCAGGAAGGCGACGAGCGGAGATATCCTCTTTGGTGCCAGTGCGGCCTCAATCAGTGCCATTTCGGTATCGGGCATTGTCGCCAACATCCGCGTTGCCGCCATCGGGGCGATGGCGTTGACCGTGATCTTGTACTTCGAGAATTCCCAGGCGGCGATCCGCGTGAGCGCGTGGATACCTGCTTTGGCCGCCCCGTAGTTCGCCTGTCCAAAGTTACCCAGCAGGCCGGACGTGGACGAGGTGTTAATAATACGTCCGCCGTTACCCTGAGCCTTCATCACGGTGGCAGCGGCTCGGAGACAGGTAAACGTACCGGTCAGATGCACGCGAAGTACGTCGTCCCACTCTTCGTCAGTCATGTTAAGGATCGTGCGGTCGCGGAGAATGCCCGCGTTGTTGACCAGGATGTCGATGCGGCCAAAAGCGTCGATGGCCGTTTGGATAATTCGCTCTGCGGCCGCCGTCGTGCCCACGGCATCCGTGCACGCGACGGCACAGCCGCCCTGCGATTCTATTTCGTCGACGACTTGCTGAGCGATCGAATCCCCGCTGCCGCCATCCATATCGCAGCCGGCATCGTTGATCACCACACTGGCACCTTCCTGTGCAAACAACATCGCGTGCTCGCGTCCAATTCCACGTCCAGCACCGGTGATTACCGCGACTTTTCCATTAAGTTGTTTCATTGCTTCTTCTTCGTTTGATGTTCGATACTCGGTGTTGTTCTGTTGGTCAGATCTCGCCGGCCTGGATTGCCTGAACGGCGGTCTTTCCCAGAGCGGCGACACGCTGGTTCATCGTGGAAAAACGAGAGTCCTTCGTCAATCCGCGAGCGAAACGGGCGTAGATCTGTTGCACAATGACCGTCAGTTTGAAGAGTCCGAAACAGAAGTAAAACAGCATGTTGGGAATTTTGGTACCGGTCTGCTCTGTGTATCGTTCAACAACCTGTTTCCTTGTCATGCTGCCGACCAGCATGGTAGGGCCGAAAGCTCCCTGCTTTTGAATCTCCGGGTCGTCCGCTTGAATCCAATAGGCCAGCGTCATGCCAAGATCCATCAAGGCGTCCCCGACAGTCGCCATTTCCCAATCCAGCACGGCGACAATGCGGGTCACATCATCCACCGCCAACATCAAGTTATCGTATTTGTAGTCGTTGTGGATCAACGCGGCGTGACCGTCTGCTGGGCGATGCTCGGACAACCACTGTCCAAGTCGCTCAACATCTGGATAGTCGTCTGTTCTTGCGTTTTCGTAGCGCACAACCCAGCCCATGACTTGTCGTTCGATGTACCCGTCAGGACGGCCGAGGTCACCGAGTCCAGCGGCGGTGTAGTCGAGCGAATGCAGTACCGCCAGGTTGTCGACAAGTGATTCACACAACCGCCGCACACTTTGCGGATTCGACGCTAACTGAGGCGGAGGTTCGCCGTCGCGAAGGACAACTCCTGATCGCCGTTCCATGACGTAGAATTCGTCTCCGATGACATCGTGATCCTGGCAATGCACGTAGGGACGTGGCGCCGGCGGATAAACTTCACAGAGTTTAGAGAGGACGCGGAATTCGCGCCCCATGTCGTGAGCCGACTTGACAGGATTACCGAATGGTGGTCGCCGCAGGACAAACGACTGATCGCCAAACCGAAGTAGATAAGTCAGATTCGAATGACCGCAGGGGAATTGCTCAATCGTGAACGGCCCCTCACCACCGGGGAGCCGACCCCTCAAGAACGCCTCGAGGCGTTTTCGATCGAGTTGTTCGCCCGTTCGGATGGGTCCGGCATGGTCAAGCATCGGTTAGGTCCCAAGGTAAGCGTTCGCGACCAATGTGTGGCACTGGCTTCGCCAGTGCTTTTTTCGTGCTGGCTACCCTCTATAGTCTCGAAAGCTACCACCGCTCTCGGCGAGTTCCTTTAACAACGGAGCCGGTTCCCACCAAAATCCCTGTGATTCTTGGAAATGGCAAACGCGATCGTAGACTTTCTTGAGGCCAACAGAGTCAGCGTACATCATCGGTCCGCCACGCCAGGCCGGAAATCCATACCCATAGACATAGACGACGTCGATGTCGACAGACCGCAAGGCAATCCCTTCTTCCAGGAGTCGCGCGCCTTCGTTGGCTAGGGCATACATCGTCCGCTCGATGATCTCGTCATCCGCAATCGCTCGGCGGGTAATGCCGGCCTCCAATGCTGTTTTCTCGATCAACTCCTCCACGATCGGATCGGGAATTGGTTCGCGTCCATCGTATCGGTACCACCCGGCAGCGGTCTTTTGACCGTAACGGTCCATTTCGTAGAGCTTGTCCATTACCAAGGAGTTTCGCATTCCATCAGGAATCGAGTCCTTGATCTCCTGGTGAATCCGCCAGCTGACGTCGATCCCGGCCAAGTCGGAAACAGCGAGCGGTCCCATGGCTAGACCGAAATCGAAAAGCACTTTATCAACCTGCTCGACGTCTGCTCCTTCCTCAAGTAAAAACTGCGCCTCGCGCTGGTAGGGTCCAAACATGCGGTTGCCTACGAAGCCGAAGCAATTCCCGACCAACACGCCGATTTTTCCCAAACGCTTGGCCATGTCCATCGATGTTGCAATCACGTCATCACTTGACGCTTTGCCGCGGACAATCTCCAACAACTTCATCACATTGGCCGGACTAAAAAAGTGGTGGCCAATCACGCTCTCCGGTCGTTTGGTCGCCGCAGCGATCCGATCGATGTCGAGCGTCGATGTGTTGGTCGCGAGAATTGCGTTTGGTTTAGCGACCTCATCCAACTCGCCAAAGACCTGCTCTTTCAACGCCATCCCTTCGAAGACGGCCTCAATAATGATGTCGGCTTCAGAGAGTGCCTGATAATCGACCGTAGGTGAAATCAACTCCATCCGCCGTTCAACTTCCTCCGAGGTCAGTCGACCACGCTTGACGGATGTGGCGTAGGTCTTCCGGATGCGTTCCAGACCTTTGTCCAATCGCTCCTGATCGATTTCCTTGAGCACGACAGGGATTCCCGTGTTGACATAGGCCATCGTGATTCCGCCACCCATCGTTCCGGCACCGACAACCGCCGCCGTTTCGATCGACCGACGAGCTGTCGCCTTGTCGATCCCTGGGACCTTTCCCACCGCTCGCTCACCGAAGAAGATATGAATCAATCCCTTACACTGCTCGGAATGCAGGCACTCTTGAAACAGTTCAGCCTCCCTCTTGACCGCATCGTCAAATGACAGCGTCGCAGCAGCCTCGACTGCTTGGATTGCCATCGCCGGTGCAATTTGACCCCGAGTTCTCTTGGCAAGTTGCTGTTTGAGTCTTTCGATGGACGCCGCGTTCTCGGCAGGATCTCCCAGGCGGTCGTCTATGTCGCGCGTTTTACGCGGTGTATCGCCGGATGCGACAATCGCTTGAGCGAATGAGATGGCGTCGGGCAACAAGTCGCCGTCGACAATCTCGTCAAGAATTCCGGTCTCCCATGCCTCTCTCGCGGCAACCATGATCCCCGTCGCGCACATCTCGGCGGCGCGGGCGATGCCGCAAAGTCGAGGCAGTCGTTGCGTTCCCATCGCACCGGGAATCAGGCCCAGTTTTACTTCCGGTACACCCACAGTAGCGCTCGCCCCAGCGACTCGATAATGACAGCCCATCGCAACTTCCAGACCCCCGCCCAACGCTGTCCCGTGAATGGCAGCAATCACCGGCTTCGGACAGTCCTCTAGTCGACTGATAACCCGAGACAGGCTATTACTCGGACTCTTTTCTCCACTGACGAATTTGCCAAACTCCTTGATGTCAGCGCCCGCGGTAAATGTCCGGCCACCACCAATTAACACGATCGCCTCGACAGCTGCGTCCTCGGTGGCCTCGTCCAAGCGAGAATAAAGTTGTTCCGCTACTCCTGGACTGAAAGCGTTCACCGGTGGATTGTCGAGTGTAATGACGGCGACGTTATCCGTCCGTTGGTAGCGAACAAAATCGGCCATGGGGAATTTCCACGAGGAAGAGTGAGGGTTACAAAAACGGCGAGTCACGATGTGGCTTATCTGTCACGCCGATGGGTCGTTATTGTATCCGCTTCTCGCCAGTCGTATCTCCCGGCAACTCAATTCGTCGGCTTGGCTAGAAATGATGATCGCAACTTGCCCACTGGGCAGCAGTCGCCTAGAATTCCCGCACTTTCCGACGATGTTCGATCATCCAACTCGCCAGGAGCTGTCGATGTCTACAGACTTTTCTCTCCATGGCAAGAACGCCATCATCACCGGCGGCACTCGCGGCATTGGATTGGCCATCGTGCGTGGATTCCTCGAAGCGGGCGCGACAGTGACCCTCTGTAGCCGCAAGCAGGAGAATGTCGATAAAGCGGTCGAGGAGCTAGCGGACGTGGCAGCGAATTTACAAGCAGTTGTCGCGCATGTGGGCAAGCTCGACCAACTCGAACGGCTGGTCGCGAATGCGGAAGAGCGTTTCGGAGACGTGGATCTGCTGGTAAACAATGCCGGCACGAATCCGTACTACGGCCCGATTGTCGATTCCGAGGACGCTGCCTGGGACAAGACCATGGAGGTCAATTTGCGTGGCCCCTACGTTTTGTCGAAGCTGGTCGCGAGGAAAATGGTCGTAAACGGTGGTGGTTCGATCGTCAACATCGCGTCGATTGCCGGGATTACCGCAGCTCCGCTACAAGGGATCTACTCGGTCACAAAGGCCGGACTGATCATGCTGACGAAAGTGATGGCCCGTGAACTGGGAAGGGACGGCGTTCGCGTCAACTGCATTTGCCCCGGCGTCATCAAAACCAAACTCAGTTCGGCCCTGTGGTCTGACCCTGAAGCCGAAAAACAAGCCGCGTCACTGAAGGCACTCGGTCGCATCGGTACCACCGACGAATTGGTCGGCGCAGCGATCTACTTCGCCTGCGATGCCAGCTCGTTCACAACCGGTGCCGTCTTGCAGATTGACGGCGGGATGGTCTTGTGACGAGACGATGTTGAACACCGAACATCGAATAGGCTTTGTGTCTTCGTTTGAGAAAAAATAACACGTGCTCACGGTTTCATCACGCCGCAAACCGGTGCCTCCCAAGTCAATGCGTCGTTTTGACTCGCCAGTTGGTCGATTAGTGCGGTAGCCTGGTCGGGAATTGCAGCCATGCGACGAGCTCGCAGGTCAACGTACGCGCCGATGAATTCGAACGTTGCCGACACATCTCCCTTGTCTTGATTGGTCATGAATAGAATTGCGTGGAATCGCTTCTCCGATCTGCCAATCAGACGAGAGTGGATCTCCACGGTCTGACCGACTCGTACTTCGGAGAGGTAGCGAATGTGAGACTCCAAGGCAAAAGTACCACCATGGAGCGCTTCCAGATCGTCCCAACTCAAGCCAATACTCTGGAACATCCCGCCCATCGCCATGCTGAACAGGTGGGTGTACCACATCACGTTCATGTGGCCCATTTCGTCCAAATATTCCTCGGGGATCGTTGCTCGATGCGTCATGGGCAACTGTTTTACGTCGGCGATATCCAATCGAACTCTGTGCGTCATATTTTGACCAATTGCTTTCCGATGTTGGCGCCCTGCATCATTTCGATGAACGCTCGCGGCGCGTTCTCGATGCCGTCGGTAACACGTTCACGGCAGTTGAGTTTGCCTTCCCGGTACCACCGAGTCAGCTGTGATAGAGCTTTTCGATAGTGTTCAGCGAAATCAAGAACGAGAAACCCTCGTACGGTGGCTCGCTTGACGATCAAGTGCCACAACAGTCGTGGTCCCTGAGAGACTTCCACCGCGTTGTACTGCGAAATCTGACCGCAAATCGCCACATGGGCCGACTGGTTGAGAAGTGGAAAAACCGCATCGGTAATCGGCCCACCAACGTTGTCAAAGTAGACGTCAATACCGTTGGGACATCGTTCTTTCAGGGCAGCATAATAGCTGTCTGTCGTTTTGTAATTGAATCCGGCGTCGTACCCCAAATCGGTGACGATGTGTCGAATTTTCTCATCCGAACCGGCGACACCAACGACTCGGCAACCGATCAACTTGGCCAACTGCCCAACGACCGAACCGACGGCGCCGGCGGCACCGGAGACGACGACTGTATCACCAGCTTCGGCCTGCCCAATATCGAGCAGCCCGAAATAGGCCGTGAGTCCGGGCATTCCCAACACGTGTAGCGCCGTCGATATCGGCGCGGCGTCCGGGTCGAGTCGACGGACCCCCTCTCCTTCGCTAAGTGCGTATTCCTGCCAGCCGAACATCCCGGAAACATAGTGCCCCTCCGGAAACCGAGCGTTGCGCGACTGCACAATCTGCCCGACGCACGCACCGACCATCACCTGACCAATTGCCACAGGATCCGCGTAGGAAGGTGCATCGTTCATGCGACCTCGCATGTACGGGTCAACAGAAAGGTACGACGTCTTTACCAGAAACTGGCCATCGGCCGGCTCGACGGTCGGCGTCTCCAACAGTTCAAAATCGGTTTCGCACGGAAAACCCGTTGGGCGGGCGGCGAGAACAATTTGGCGGTTGTTCATTTTGTGGATCGCATCATGTTATTACATAATTTTGGAATGAAAGGCAAACGGAGTAAATAGTTGTACAGGAAAACGTGCCGCGGCCAATCGTACTGACCCCAACGTGAATACATCATCCGTTCACCAACTCGAACAGGCCGGCAGCGCCTTGTCCGCCACCGACACACATGGTGACGACTCCTAAGCGAACTTGTCTACGTTGCATTTCGTTTGCCAGGGTTCCAACCAAACGCGAGCCGGTCATGCCGAATGGGTGCCCAATAGCGATCGACCCACCGTTCACGTTCAATTTTTCTGGGTCAATTCGCAATTGATCGCGGCAATAGACAACTTGAACGGCAAACGCTTCATTCAACTCCCACAGGTCAATATCAGCGACCGACAAACTGTGTCGCTTGAGCAGTTTCGGCACAGCGTAAATCGGCCCGATTCCCATCTCATCAGGTTGACAACCCGCCACCGCAAATCCGCGATAGACGACCTTGGGCAAAACGCCAAGTTCTTTGGCTCGATCGCGCGACATCAGCAACGACACGGACGCTCCATCACACATTTGCGATGAGTTCCCTGCCGTCACTGAACCACTACCGCTATCTCGGTCGAAGACAGGAGGTAGCCCGGACAAGCCCTCGAGGGTTGTCTCTGGCCGATTGCACTCGTCCTTTTCAAAGAGCACATCCTGTTCGCCTTCAATCCGCTTGGTTTCCCTACTAAAAATGCCTCGTCGCACTTGGATCGGCGCCAGTTCATCATCGAAGAGTCCCTCGGTCTGAGCTCGAGCTGTCCGCTGTTGACTAGACAAAGCGTACTCATCTTGAGCTCGACGTGAGATCTTGTACCTCTTTGCGACAACCTCGGCCGTGTCACCCATCACCATGTAGATGCCCGGCTGATGTTCGTTGACCCAAGGGTTGGGGATCGTCTTCATGTCGGCGGTCATTGTGATGCTCTCCACACCGCCACCAATGGCCACATCGGCGCCCTCGTTAATGATCTGGTGCGCCGCCATCGCCGTCGTTTGTAATTCTTGTTTCTCTGGCGTTCGCGAGCACAGGAGCTAACTGCCGGCTCAAGGCCAGCGGGACCCCCGCCT
>DUDC01000258.1:0-6371 GCA_012959465.1 Planctomycetaceae bacterium | reverse complement strand
AACCGGTTCACGGTCATGGCGGCGATCGACGCAGGTAGCTCGGCTCGCATGGCCGCCACGCGGGCGACATTCATTCCCTGCGTACCCTCAGGATTTCCACATCCGATAATGATGTCCTCGATTTCAGTAGCGTCCAACTGGGGCACCTTAGCTAAGAGGTGCTTTAAACAATGTGCCAGCATGTCGTCCGGTCGTGTCAAGTTGAGCGAACCGCGAAATGATTTCGCCAACGGCGTTCGCGAACTGGCAACGACAACGGCTTCAGGCATAACGGTCTTCCCAATTCAAAAAATGTTAGCGACAGTAGGGCTTTTTAGGACCAGTCAGACGCATTCTTCCACTCTTCGCGAAGGGTACGTTTGAGTACCTTTCCGTTGGAGTTTTTTGGCAACTGATCGGGGAACATGACGTACTTGGGGATTTTGAATTTCGACAGGCAACCGCCCGCGAATTCCCGCACATCGTCCGCCGACACTTGTTCGCCCGCTATCATGACGATCGATACGGCAATTTCTTCCTGCAACGCGGGATCGGGTACGCCGTAAACGGAGACCTCGGACACACCCGCCAATCCATAGATCGCCTCCTCGATCTCTCGCGGCGAAATGTTCTCGCCGGCTTTGATGATCATGTCCTTCTTGCGATCAGTGATGAAGATGTAACCCTGTTCGTTGGTGTGGCCTATGTCGCCCGAGTGCAACCAGCCGTCGATAATTGCCGCGCGGCTCGCCTCTTCATTGTTCCAATATCCCAACATGACGTTGGGTCCGCGGATGCAGATTTCCCCTGTCTCGCCAAACGGCAGTGGATGATTCTCATCATTTTGTATGCAAACTTCTACGCCCGGAATCGGCCGCCCCACGCTGCCGACAACAAACGCCTCGTCATCCCGATAGGCGGACACAGCACAGGTCGCCTCCGACTGGCCGTATCCATCGACGACTCGGCAATCGAACAATCGTTCAAAATCGACGCGAATCTCCTCGGCCAGGGGCGCCGAGCCGGCCGCGACGATCTTGAGGCTTGAATAGTCGTAGTTCTCTCGGTTCGGATGGTGGATCAACGCCACCTGCATCGCCGGTACTAGCGAGCATCGTTCGACGCAGAAATCGGCGAGCGTCTGCAATGCCAGCTCCGTATCGAAGCGGCGCAGCATGGTGCTGACACCTCCGTTCAACGCGCTCAGGTTCATCAGCAAGATGCCGTAAACGTGGCTCATCGGTAACACCATCATCGAGCGTTCGTCCGCTGGTAGGTCAAACAGCTCCGCCACCGACTCGGTGTTGCTGATCAAGTTGGCATGCGACAACATGACGCCTTTGGGACGGCCTGTCGTACCGGAAGTGTAGACCAGCACGGCGAGGTCGTTCGGTTCCGCGTCAGACATGCTTTCCATCGGTGCGGCGGCCTGAACCAGCGGCAGAATATTCTCACAATTTGGCAGCTCTGTTTCGCCGCAGACCAGAATCCGACACGACTCGGCGCTGGTTGCTTCGACGACGCATGGCGCAATCTCTGGCGAAGTGATCATCGTGCGGGCACCAGAATCTTCGACGATGAATTTCACTTCCCGCGCGATCAGTTGCGGCATCAGCGGAATGATGACGGCGCCGATTCTCGCCACGGCGTGAAAGGCGGCCGGTACTTCGAGGCACGAGGGCATCATCACGACGACCCGATCCCCAGGGCGGACACCTTTGCCTTGCAGCACGGTCGCCAATGCGCACCACCGCCGCATCAATTCAACATTCGTGTACCACTGCTCTTCGAAGTACGTCGATTTGTACTCGCCAAACCGATCCAGTGCGTCGACGGCCAGCTGTGCGACATTCATGCGAGACCTCCGCTAGGTAACGGGAGCATTCTACCGTACGGTCGGTAGACCGTCCAGCGGCGCAGTCGGTCCTAACAGTGCGTCGACAAGCGGTCGCAAATAGAGCGGGAAATCCGTGACAAGGGCGCTTGTGCCAGCCGGGCGGCGAGTCGGGATTGATTGCACTTGGGCAGCGGTTTCTGGTATGTTCCAAGAGACAACAAAGGGCTAAACACAGTCAAGAGAACTCTGCGGTGGACCGTTCTACTCGTCGATGGAAAACCAAATCGGACGAATGGTTCCAACCGCCCGTTTCTCTCGATGTTCCCGAATTCGACTCGTCGCGTGGCCCGCATAGGGGCGACGTCGCCGCATTCTCGGTCTCCGTGCTTGTCCATCTGTTTGGAGTATTGATTCTCGCGCTCTGCGTCCTGCCGATCGTGATCCAAAAAGAGATGTTGACCGTTAGCTCGATCGATACCGATGAGGGGGACGAGCTGGAGATCCTCGACCTGTCCGAAGAATTCGAGGACCCGGTTGCCGTCGACCTCAAACCGGCTACGGCCGATACGATGACGCCCGAGGTTCAGATTCCAGCGTTTCTGATCTCGTCTTTGTTGCCCGACGTGCGGAAGAATGAACCGACCGAGCAAACGACGCCCGAATCACCGTCGGTAGTCGTCTCAAGCGAAGAGTCGACAGTGGAAGGAGCCGTCGATAGCGTTACCGAGAGAATCAAGCGACAACTTGCCAATGGAGATTTGCTTGTCGTGTGGTTGCTCGACGCCTCGCACAGCTTGGTCGATGACCGGAAACGTGTCGCCGATCGTCTGCGGCCCTTCTTTGAGGAGATCGCCGACGAACGTGACGTAGAGTCGCATTTGTTGATGAACGCCGTCGTTTCGTTTGGCAAGGGGATCAAGCAGGAGGTGGCCCCTACGGAATTTGGCGATCGAATCGTCGAAGCCGTCGAGAAGATGCCGGTAGACAAGACGGGAAAAGAGAATATGTTCGCCGCGATCGAGAGGTCTGCCCGCACCTATCGCGATAACTGGACGAAAAATCAAATGATGATCGTTGTCTGGACGGATGAGACGGGCGACGATACCGATTCGCTCGAAGAGACGATCAAGGTTTGTCGAGACAATCAAGTGTCGGTTTCGGTCGTCGGACCATCGTCTGTCTTGGGAGCCGAAACAGGATTGCATTCTTATACCGATCCAAGAACAAAAGTCGTCTATCAACTGCCTGTCAACCGTGGACCGGACTCGGCGCTACCGGAACGCATCGAATTGGGATATTGGTTTTCTGCTCGTGGGCTCCGCGGGGCGCGAGGATCGCGGCGCGGCCCTCCCTCGTGGTATGGCGGACGCGATTTGAAGGGTATTGCCTCGGGATTCAGCCCCTACGCACTGACTCGTCTTGCCGGTCAAACAGGCGGAACTTACACGATTTTTGATCGACCCGAGGATCGCGGCCCGTTTCGTTGGGAAACAATGAAGACGTACGCGCCAGACATTCGGTCGGTTGACGATTACCTTAAAGACGTTCATTCGCATCCGCTGCGTCATGCGTTACACGAAGCGGTTAAGGTCACGTTGGGAAAGAACCTCGGACCGTCAGAGACGATGCTGTTCGTCATTCGCGACAGACTCCAACCCGAGAAATTCGAACGGCCGTATATGACTCCGTCGCAGTTCGCCAGAAAGCTACGAACGTCGCGAAGGTCGTTGCAACAGAAAGCTGCACGGACCGCGCGTGTCGTCGAGGAAGCGTTGACGCTGCTAGGCAAAGATGGCGATCCCGATCAGCCCATGGAAGATGAATATCAATTAGAACAATCACGACGTTGGCGAGCCTGGTACGACCTGACTCGCGGCCGGCTACTCGCTACGAGCGTACGCTGTGAGGAGTACCGCCTGACTCTCAATGTTGTGGTTGAAAAAGGAGCTTTGAACGAACGGACCAACCACATGATCCTCGTGCCTAGCCGGGACTTAAAATCGAGTCAAGAATTTCGGGCGCGAGCGGTGGAGGCCGAGTCACTCTTGAGGCGTTGCATCAAACAGAATCCGGACACACCATGGGCCTATCTGGCCGAGCGTGAATATATCCATGGTCTTGGTATCGCCGCCCAAGAGCGAACACTCACGCTCGTTCCCGGCGGGCCGGCAGCAAGCTCCCAACCTCGGCTGCCGAACTTCTAAAGCGTGGCACTGGCTCTGCCAGTGTCTTGTGAACCGCTCGCTACGGGCCTTGTCTATTCTTCACTTGATTTTGGCCTTCACTTGATTTTGGAAAACCCGAGGCTAGCAATGCGTCACACATACTGCGCCATCATTTTGACTACGATCTGTCGCGATGTCGCGACACTTTGTCGCTGCTCTCATTCTAGGAAAAAGCGTGAGACCCTACCGATTTAGGCTCAAGGGCCGGACTCGACGATCTGGCACGTGCTTTGCAATTTGGTACCTGCACAGGCCTCGTACGGGGCACGAACGACCCAGTAATACTCCCCCCGCAGTCAAGGAGATGAGAAAATGAAGAGAATCGCACTAGCAGTTGCCGTAGTGATCGGCTTGAGTTTGACAGCGACTTCAAAGGCCCAGGCTCAAGGCTTCCATTTTTCTGGCGGTGGCATCCACGTCGATCTGGGTAATGTTCACCACGGTGGTCATTACGGTTACCAATCCCACTACCGGAATTACAACAATCATTTCGGCACACAGTACCGTTTTCACAACACCACCCACCTCGATTGGCATCCGGGTCAATACTATCGCCATGGACGCCACTTCCATTATTCGCCCGGTCATTACGACATCCATCGGACCGGTCATTACCACCGCGCCTACGGCCGCCACTAACGGGCCCGAGAGTCGACCACAGCGATGAGAAACGCCGTATAAGCGATTTGTGTTTTGATCCCGATGGAGAACGTATCGCTGTGCATTTCGGGACAGGAATAATTATTCGAAAACTGGAAGCTGCTAAATCTGTCATTGACTGCTTTGTATATGATTCCAATGGTTCGGGCCTGAAGGGGTTTAAACCGTCGAATTTGATCTTCAGCCGAGATGGCAAGTGGCTGTTGGGCTCCGGAAAAGAAGAGGTGATGATTTGCGATTCGGCAACCGGCGAGCTAATCCGAAAATTTCCTGATACGGAATACAGTCGAATTACTTAACCCCGATTCTCTCACTCGTACTGGATCAAAGTCTGGGGAGTCAGTAAGGACTTACAGCATACTGCTGTGAGTCCTTTTTTTTGCAGAAAAAGTACGTTCAAAAAACATTCCAGTAGAGTAGGTGCAATCAGATTCTTCATCGGAATAACGAACGCTTCATAAGGTCGTCCCAATGCAACACCTATACGCAGTCCAATCAATCGCAGAACTCCGTCAATTCGATCCGTTCTTTTCGGAGCAATTACGAACGTCAGGTTATCGGAAGCCGGGAGATGGTGGGGGGGGAGATTTTTATTGGGCCGCAGAAGACACGCAGGCCGACGACGGTGGTCTGGTATTTAAGAGTGAACTAAATCCTAAAGGACGTTGGCGTCGCATCTCAACCGGCCTGTTCGACATACGGCAATTTGGGGCGTTGCCGGTCAGTGGAGATGTGACACAGCAATTCCAGCAAGCGCTTGATGCGTGTCGCAAAGGCGGATCCCTCTATATTCCGTCGGGACACTATACAATTCGCCAGCCCCTAATGGTTCATCAGGGAACCACCGTTCGCGGAGATGGCTTGTTAAGCGAAATTCACTACTACGGTCCTGAGGAGACGGGATGTTGGAATGCTGCCCAACGATCGCCGGCGACGGCGATGACATTCGCAGGCTTAAATACATTTGTTCATACTCAAAATACACGGGCCTACACCTTAACCGGTATGAGCTTTAGTCGTTTTGACAATTTGTTTGTGCATCTGCGGTGTCCTAACACGTCAGCCTATTACGGACCTGCCAACGGAGAATCCCCGTATTACAATGTTTTTACCAATTGTCACGCCTCCGGTCCCGGAGGCGACACGAACGGATGCATCGCGTTTGACTGGGCAGCCTATGATGACGGTATCCAGGCCCCTAACGCAAATCAGGTATTTGGCGGCCATATCAACAGCCTCCAGATCGCTGTACGTTGTCAGGGGACCGGTAATATTTTCCACGGGCAGGTGCTGGAGATGGTCGATGTGGGTTACGAATTCGATCTGCCGAAAAACCGTTACGATGATGCCAGCAAAGGAATTTCAAACGATGTGATGGGACTCTATACGGAATACGCCAAGGTTGTGTTTGAACAACGACATGAAACGTGCTACCTAACGGCCCAAACCTGTATGATTACTGGACACAAAGAATTGTTTCGTGGAAAGAGTAAAGAAAACTGTGTTTTACTTAGCAGTCATTCCGGTCAGCTCCCGATGAACCGTAGTTTCTTTGAGAAGGCCATTAACTTCCGTCCGCTCGAATTCGGCGAGTAGTAGATACCGATGGGCATCTAGGTACGAGAATCTATTTGAACCGGGAACAAGACGAACACTGGCTCCACGATCAC
>DUDC01000257.1 GCA_012959465.1 Planctomycetaceae bacterium | reverse complement strand
GCCTCCAGAAACGACAAGGCGAACGCAAAGAGGCCCGCCAGCAATCCGACGAGCAAAACAAACGCAAGAAGGATGTGGCGCGGCAACAACGCGAACTAGCGGTTGAGGCAAAGCATCAAGAAGAAGCGTTACGCAATTCGGTTATTTGTGGCAATTGCGGCGTCATTGCTCGGCCCATAACACACACGAGCGGTACCATGGGACTCGAGCTGTGTAATGGGCCAGGTAGTTGCCAAACCACAAATCCACCGGCACAAGGCCGGTGGGGATTGCCTGGCTCAGTCCATCATGTTCGGCGAATGTGACCCACTTGGCAAACCAATGCGGCCAAGACAGCGGGAAACCAAACGCCGGCTGGGTCAACAAAGCGTCCCAAGGGCGGCGTCGTAATAATGATGAAGCCAACGTTGCACAAAGCGTAGGTGACAGCGATAAGCAGCGGTACCGAGACGAAATCGGCACGCGCAGGTAACTCGCCCCCTTGGGAGAGTAGCGCCGCATGCCGTCGAACCCGCACGAGATAACGTACGGCTAGAGTGGGCCACAAGATGGCGACAAAGAGATTCAATATCAACTCGGCAAACAGTAGATACACGCCCCGAACACCGGCTTTAAAAAGCCAAATACCGTACTGTTTGGAACGCAACAATGCGGTCGATTTAGCCAACCGCGCGAGACGACGGTTGACCTCCAATCGATCGTCGGGCCACATTTCACGCGCTACCGGAACGAAGATCTGCCAGGTGTTGGCATCGAAGCGGTCCTCGATCAAACGATACGACATGGTTGGCTGGTCGGACCATCCGCGATCGGCGTACAATTCGGCCCGCCGCTCCAGTCCGCGGCGGGCCAACTCCTGCACGCTCTCCGGCAATTGCTCCACATGCTCCACTTGTAAGAACTGACTAACCACGCCGGTGGCGTTGTAACCACCGAATGCAACCAGCCCAAAATGGCCAACAAGTACGAACCGATAGGAGGCGAAGAGCAGCAACGGAATGAATGTCGTCGCGGCCAATCGTCCGGAAAACGCCAACGAACTTCTGATTCCAGCTCCCGAAGCCGGTGTTCGCCACCAGTCAAGGAGAGCTCCTAGAAGTGGTATTAGCGGTACTAGAAACAGGTATGCAGGTCGCAATTGGTATCCGAGCAGGACTGCCAGTCCAACACCGACCCAACACGTCGCACGACGTCGCACCACCAGCATCATCAACATTGCCACGGCGATCACGCCCAAAGAATGGGCCACACAATCCGGTGTCAAGAGCTTCGCACAGCGCATTAGTGTCAGCGACCAGAGCGTGCCCGAGGCGATGAACGCCGACATCCAAGGTGGGTAACTCCAGCTAATCAACGCAGCATAGACAGAAATCACAGCGACAACGTGGACAACAAAATGCATCAGCGGAATGTAACGGTAGTTTTCAACGGCACCAACGGCCAAGAACAAAGGATACCCGTAAGTGCGAATATGTTTGGCGGCTTCAACCGGTTCGGTGAGGGGGAACTGGGCGTAACTCCGGGTATCCGGCGCCCACTCTGGGCTCAACCAACCGATTGCGAAGAGCCCGCCGCCTAGGAGCATCGACTGAACCAGCAACACGACAGTTGCCAAATTGCGGCTTACTCCCGGTGAGTCCTCTGCGCTCGTCACTTCTGTCCCCTATCTGGATAACTTGCTGGCCTTACCTATTGTAACCGCAACGATGGAGGAGGTCAGAGAGCGAACTTCACTTGGGAGGCTGGGCGACTTCGGGCGTTGTTAGCAGGCTGTTACGTTGGTCACCCCAAATTGCACCTGGCGTCAACTTCGATAGAATAGCTGACTCTTTGGTCTGTGACCCTTCAATAACACTCGTATGCACGGAGCCTATTGTGCACGCCTTCGACTACAAATCGCCCGAGGTATTGGCCGAAGCCCTGCAACAGTTGGCAGACAGCGACGGCTCAGCCAAACCTCTGGCGGGTGGAACGGATCTGATCGATCAGATGCGGACAGGGCGGCATCAGCCGACTCTCGTCATCGATATAAAGAAGGTCGCCGAACTCAACGTTCTTGAGTGCGCAGGGGACGGACTCCATGTGGGGGCCGCAACACCCTGTTATCGCATATGCGGTGATGATAACGTCCAGCAAGACTACACGGCACTGGCGGATGCCTGCAACATCATTGGCGGGGTTCAAATCCAAAGCCGAGCCAGCGTTGGCGGGAATCTCTGTAATTCCGGACCGGCCGGCGATTCGATCCCAGCGATGATCGCCTTGAGGGGAATCTGTGTGATCGCAGGTTCGGCCGGCACTCGCGAGGTTCCGGTCGCTGAGTTTTGTACGGGACCTGGACAGAATGTACTAGCGGACAATGAACTGCTCGTCGAGATTCGATTTCCACCTCGACCAACAGCCAGCGGTTCTCACTACCGCCGCATGATCCCACGCAATGAAATGGACATCGCGGTGGTTGGAGTGGGCGCCAGTGTCACGCTGAACGAGGCCGGTACAACGATAACGGACGCCTGCATCGGCCTTGGCGCCGTTGGGCCGACACCTCTTCTCGCAGCGCGGGCAGGCGAGTGCCTCGTCGGCCAAACCGTGTCGGATGCAACGCTTGCTAACGCAGTCGAGGCGGCGAAAGAGATCATTTCACCGATCACGGATATGCGTGGCACACAGGAATATCGAGTTCATGTTACCGGTGTGCTGGTTCGGCGGGTGCTTGAAACCGCGATTTCGCGGGCCACCGGCGACCCCTGTGTCGTGCGACCTGGCCATTAACTGCCGCTTTGCAAGACTTACAATACAGACCAATCATCACGCTCCAACGGAATTGACATCCATGTCGAATAAACGGGTCGTCACGGCGACTATCAACGAAGAGACCGCCGAGTTCCTTTGCGAACCGCGGCAGACGTTACTGGAAGTTCTGCGAGATTCGCTCAACCTAACCGGCACCAAGGAGGGCTGCTCCAACGGTAATTGCGGAGCTTGCACGGTCATCATGAACGGTCACGCTGTCGTGAGTTGCTTGGTGCTTGGGGTCGAGGCAGAGGGTGCCGAAATCCAGACGATCGAAGGCGTCTCGTGCGACGGATCGCTAAACGAAGTGCAGTCGGCCTTTCTCGAAGGCGCCGCACTGCAATGCGGGATCTGCACACCAGGATTTATCATGCAGACTGAAGCACTACTGGCGGAAAAAAGTAACCCGACCGAGGACGACATTCGGTTCTACCTCGCTGGGAACCTCTGTCGTTGCACAGGGTACGACAAGATCGTGCGAGCGGTCATGGCGGCCGCTGAGCAACGGCAGGTAACGACTGGCTAGATTGGGACCATCGAATCAATTGTCACCCCTTGAGGAGGACACCACAGGATGTCAACCGCAGAAAAACCCTCCTACAAAGTCATCGGCACGCGGCCGATCCGACACGATGGTGTCGACAAAGTAACGGGCCGAGCTCTCTACGGCGCCGATATCAAGCTGTCGCGGATGCTCTATGGCGCCACCGTGAGAAGCCCGCACGCCCATGCAAAGATCGTGCGTATCGATACTTCGCAAGCCGAACTGATGCCCGGCGTGCGAGCGGTCATTACATCGGAGGATGTTCCAGAGCAGGGAGACCGAGTCGTCGAGTTGGGCGAAGGTGCCGTCAACATGCGGCACCTCGCAGCCAACGTCATGGCTCGCGAGAAAGTGCTCTACAAGGGGCACGTGGTAGCCGCCGTTGCGGCCGACGACGTCCATACGGCCGAAGAAGCCTGCGCGCGAATCGAAGTCGAGTATGAAACGTTGCCGCCCGTGTTGGATCTCCTGAAAGCGATGTCGGCCGATGCACCGATCCTAAACGACGACATTCGCACGGAATCCATTGGGTCGGCACCGTCTGGCTCGGACCAACAGACCAACGTTGCCAAGCACTTCATGTTTGAAAAGGGCGATATCAAACAGGGCTTTGCTGATGCCGACATCATCGTCGAGCGGACGTTTGATACGGCGATGGTTCACCAGGGGTATATCGAACCACACAATGCAACCGCACATTGGAATGCTGATGACAAGATCACGGTGTGGATGAGCACGCAGGGCACGTTCTCGGCTCGACAACAGACGGCCGAGTTGCTGCTAATGCCGGTCTCCAGTGTCAAAGTGGTACCCATGGAAATCGGTGGCGGATTTGGAGGGAAAATCTCGGTCTATCTGACACCCCTTGCAGCCCTCTTGTCGAAGAAGACCGGACGCCCCGTTAAAATCCTGATGTCGCGGACTGAGGTGTTCGAGGCTACTGGCCCGACTCCTGGTTCCCATATGCGAGTCAAGTTGGGCGCAAAATCTGACGGAACACTGGTCGCCGGTGAAGCGTGGATCGCGTTCGAGGCAGGCGCCTATACCGGTTCGCCCATTGGTGCAGCTTGCATGTGCGTATTTGCATGTTACGACTTGCCCAACGGGCAGGTCGAAGGGTTTGATGTGTGCGTCAACAAACCCCGCACCAACGCTTATCGAGCACCGGGTTCGACCCATGTTGCAATGGCAACGGAAACGCTTGTGGATGAGCTTTGCGAAAAACTAAAAATGGACCCGACCGAATTCCGCATAAAAAATGCGGCCGGGGAGGGAACCCGCCGTGTCGACGGTCCCGTGTACCCCCGCATCGGAATGGTCGAAACGGTCGAAGCCATCCGTGATTCCGAGCATTATAAGACAACGCTGGACGGTAAATTCTGTGGCCGCGGGGTCGCGTCTGGGTTCTGGTTCAACGTTGGATTGAAGTCGAGCGTCTCGGCAACCGTCAACTCCGATGGAACCGTGGCACTGGTTGAAGGTTCGACCGACATCGGTGGCACACGAACCAGCATCGCCATGCAACTAGCCGAGACATTGGGCATTGCTGCCGAAGACGTCAACCCCGTCGTCGTCGATACCGACAGCATTGGCTACACCGACATCACCGGCGGAAGCCGTGTCACTTTCTCGACCGGAATCGCCGCCATCAACGCAGCCATTTCTATCCAAGAACAAATGTGCCAACGCGCCGCGATCCTGTGGGAAACGGATGCAGAAAACGTTCGGTACGAAGAGGGTCATCTGGTCGGCCCCAGCGACCAGCGGCTGAGCTTTCGAGAGTTAGCCGAAAAACTGCGGGAACTCGGCGATGCCGTTGTCGGATATGGAACATCAGGAAGCGAGACACAGGGCGGCGCCTTTGGTACACACTGCGTCGATGTCGAAATCGATCCGGAATTGGGCAAAGTTCAGATCCTCCGTTACACGATCGCACAAGATGCTGGAACGGCTATCCACCCCAGTTACGTCGAAGGACAAATGCAGGGCGGCGTTGTCCAAGGTATCGGTTGGGCACTGAATGAAGAGTATTGGTACGACGAGCAGGGCGAGATGCACAACCCAACCTTCCTCGACTACCGTATCCCCACGTGTTACGACGTGCCGATGATCGACACGATTATCGTCGAGGTTCCCGATCCTCAACATCCGTACGGTGTCCGGGGAGTCGGTGAGGTGCCCATTTGCCCACCACCAGCGGCGATTGCCAACGCAATTTATGATGCGCTGGGTATCCGGATGACCGAACTTCCCATGGCGCCCCATCGGGTGTTAGCCGCCTACCTTGGCAGGAATACGGATGACTAGTCATGCCCAACGTTTTCATTCCACCTAGTATGCGGGACTTGATACCCGACCACTCGGTCGTGTCGATGCAAGGCAAAACGGTTCGCGCCGTGATCGAACAGTTAGAGCGATCCTACCCAGGTGCCAAGGATCGGCTGTGTAGCGGCGAAACATTGAGACCGGGAATCGCTGTAACCGTCGATGGGGCTATCACTCCGCTTGGTCTCTTGCAGCCGATTGGCGAAAACTCTGAACTGCATTTCCTGCCAGCTATTGGTGGCGGTTAAAAGGCTGAAATATAGAGCAGGCAATCACAACCCGACACGTCAGCGAGAGTGATCTTGCCCCAATTATTTCAACAACTCGTGAACCGCCTTTCCATGGACATCGGTCAGGCGATAATCTCTTCCGGCCAGATGAAATGTGAGCCGCTCGTGGTCTAGACCCAAGGCGTGCAGGATTGTCGCTTGAATATCATGAACATGGACTGGGTTTTCGGTGATGTGAAAGCCGAACTCATCGGTCGACCCGAACGTCATTCCGGATCGCATGCCGCCACCGGCCATCCACATTGAAAACGCTTGCGGGTGGTGATCTCGGCCCAGCTTGCGGCCTAGCGCCGGATTAGTCTCCACCATGGGAGTACGCCCGAACTCTCCACCCCAGATCACCAGTGTATCGTCAAGCAACCCACGCTGTTTCAAATCCTCGACCAGCGCCGCCGAAGCTTGGTCGGTGATTTGACAGTTGTTTTTCACGTTTCCCTCGACGTTGCTATGTGCGTCCCAACCCTGGTGGTAGATGTTCACAAAACGCACGTCCCGTTCGATCATGCGTCGCGCCAGCAGACAGGACCTGGCAAAGCTCGGCTTTGCCGGATCGACGCCATATTGGTCCAGCGTTTCCTTTGTCTCGCCACTCAGATCCATCAATTCCGGTGCCGACAACTGCAATTTGGCCGCCATCTCGTAGGACGCAATCCGCGTTGAAATCTCCGGATCGCCAACGATATCGAGGCGGCGACGATTCATGGAGTGAATAAGTTCTAGCGTCTTGTCCTGAATCGACTGGTCGATTCCCGCCGGACTCGAGACGTTCAAGATCGAATCGCCCTTACTTCGAAATGGAACTCCAGTATAAGTGGTTTGCAGGAACCCACTGGACCACAACGCCGCCCCCCCACTGAGTCCGCCACCGGTACTCATCACGATGAATGCAGGCAACTGGCGAGACTCGGCGCCCAAACCATACACGACCCATGATCCCATCGAAGGGCGGCCCGGCTGGGCGAACCCCGAGTTGAAGAATATCTGCGCCGGCGCGTGATTGAACTGGTCCGTTGTCACCGATCGAATCAGGCAAATCTCATCGGCGATTTTGCTCAGGTTGGGCACGACCTCCGACAGATGCATCCCACACTGACCATGGCGAGAAAATGCGAATCGAGGTCCAATAATGGCGGCGTTTGGCTGGATAAATGCATACCTTTGATCGCCAATAACCGATTGAGGTAATGGCTCGCCCTCTAACTTCGTGAGCAGCGGCTTGTGATCGAAGATCTCCAATTGGCTCGGCGCACCGGCCATGAATAGGTGGATGACTCGTTTAGCCGTGGGAGCAAAATGTGGATTGCGTGGTTGCCAGGGGTCGTCACGAACGGGAGCACCCCGCGCGACTCCATCGAGTGCATCGGTCAATAGACCGGCCGCGGCGAGTTTCCCCAACCCAATTCCGCAGTCCGAGAGAAAATGCCGCCGTGTCTGGTTATGCATGTTCTAAAATATCCACAGTTCTGACTTCTATCAGTTCCGAGTAATGGCCTCGTCCAGATTGAACAATACCCTGGCAAGAAGTGTCCAGACCGCTTGTTCTGACCGCTCCTGCTCCGTACGCTTGACGACGGTTCCCGCTCCAACAATGTCCGAAGATGAAAGCGTCTCTGCCGCGATTCGCATTCTAATGTCCCGCACAAATCGAAGCATATCAGCAATCTCTGCCGATTCGGGATGTCGAGTGAGGACTCGGCGAAAAAGCCGTCCTACTTTCTCGTGATCGGTTCCGTCGATCAAGGCAATGGAGGCACCGGCGGCGCGACAGAGATCAACGAACATGACATCGTTAAGCAGGGTGAGTCCCTGTAGCGGTGAATTAGAGCGGGCTCGTCGGGCCATGCATAATTCACCGCTCGGCGCGCCAAACGTATTAAACATGGCAAACGGGGCTGTACGTTTGCTGAACGTGTAAATGCTGCGCCGGTACCGATCTTCGCCAGCACTTGGAATCCACTTCGGCTTTCCCCACGCCGCCTCAGTTACGCCAGCGGGCTGGAGCGGTCTGACCGACGGACCGAACATTTTTTCTGATAGTACGCCGGCGGCGACAAGTGTCGCATCGCGAATAATCTCCGCCTCAAGTCGATTTCGCGATGCCCTGCTGAGCCAAAGGTTGGTCGGGTCAAGGTCGCCCCCTTTCTCATCGACGTGGGATGATTGCCGGTAGACGGTACTCGTCACCAACCGTTTGTGCAGACGTTTGAGCGACCACCCATCCTCCATGAACTCGACAGCCAGCCAATCCAACAACTCGGGGTGGGTTGGCGGAGATCCCTGGAGGCCAAAGTCCTCCACGGTCGCGACGATTCCACGGCCGAAGAGGGCGGCCCAATGCCGATTGACGACGACGCGAGCGGTCAATGGGTTTTGCCGCGAGACCAACCACCGCGCCAGCTGAAGTCGATCCGCATTGACACCAGCCGGAAGAGAGGGCAACACAGCTGGAACGTCGGGCGATACTTCTTCGCGCGGTTGGAGGAATTCGCCCCGGTTGTGGCGAAACGTTGGACGCGGATTTTCGCGAGGGCGTTCTTGCAGCACCAGTGTCGACACGTGTTGGATTGGACGACGCAGATCTAGAATTGTCGAGGCAAATTTTGTCAGCGGGGCTGCACCTAATAAGAACGCCTCGCGCAACACGGCGCGTTCCGCCTCGTCAAGGTCAGCCTTTTCTTTCTCCAAAAGACGGAGCACGTCCAGTGTCAACGGGCTGGCGACCGCGTTTCGATCAGCGATGGAAAACCGAAATCGTCCAAACGAACTGGAAAAGTGACGACCGAATGTCATCCGCACTTCGAATGGCTTGTCATCTGCCAATGGCTGCGCCAAGTTGAAGAGGGCGACGTGCCGTTCACCCTGACGTCCATGTACCGACCAGCCCGTTTGCGGGTCGCCGTCCAAGGCCAACTGTGCGTTGACCGGATTACTACCAAATCGATTCTTCGAGTAAGTTTCGGTGGCATCGACAACCTCCACTTGGTGACCGTCTTGCCAAATCTGCAACTCACCGAGGAAAAAGTCGCCCTTGGTGCCCTCGTAGTACGTAAAACCAGGTCCACCGGCCGGCAGACTCTCATGAGGCAGCGTCTCCAGCCGGATCGCTCGGATCTGCCCACCATTGATTGACGTCGGGTGCAGGACAATGTGAAACTTGTCCTGCTTTGCGCTGTCTCCGGAGGTCAAGATCGAAGCGTCATCCAGGATCTCCAAATGTGGCAAATTTGAGGTCGCCTGTCTTGGACGCGCAAGTATCCACCTGGGCTGCTGTTCATGTTGTTCGTCGAGCCAGTTTCCAAACGCAATCTCGGCCAACGCGACCTTCTTGGTTTTCGCCGTCTCGTTGTCCACACTATCCTTGCCGGACGGTTTTGATTTGAGTGGCCAGTGCGAGGGAAGCTCCCGCACCAACTGTGCGGCGCGTTTCAGGTTTTGTTGGTACTTTTCCTCCGCTCCCGCCGCTGGCAATGCCAGGTCCGGTTCGTCGGCATTATTCATCAGCGCCATCAGTTGGTAGTACTCGCGATGAGTTATCGGATCGTACTTGTGAGTGTGGCACTGAGCGCAACCGATCGTCAGCCCCAACCAAACAGTGCCGGTTGTCGCCACCCGATCCGTCATGGCATAGAAGCGGAATTCTAGCGGGTCAATGCCACCCTCTTCGTTCAACATCGTGTTCCGATGGAAACCAGTTGCAACGCGTTGGTCCAGTGTAGCATTGGGAAGTAGATCGCCGGCAATCTGTTCAATGGTAAACTGGTCGAAAGTGACGTCGTTATTCAGAGCATTGACGACCCAATCTCGATAGGGCCACATACTGCGATCACGATCCTTCTCATACCCGTTCGTATCGGCATATCGGGCCAAATCAAGCCAACGTCGCGCCCAACGCTCGCCGTACAATGGCGAACTCACTAACGATTCGACCAGTTCCTTGTATGCGGATTCATTCCATTCACCGGAGGCTGGCTCCAAGCGTGCTTTCCATTCATCGGCTTGCTCGGGCGTTGGAATTAGTCCGACCAAATCTAAGTACAACCGCCGACTCAGCACAATGGCCTCGGCCTGTTTCGATGGCTGCAGACCATGTTGCTCCATCCGCCGCAACGCTAGACGATCGGTCGGAGAGTCCCAATCGTCGCGAGTGACCAACGGCAACTCAGGTCTGTTCGGCTTTCGAAACGCCCAATGCTCTTCCCATGGCGCGCCTTGAGACACCCATCGTTTCAGTAGGTCGATCTGTGGCGATTCGAGGTTCTTGATGGACGAAGGAGGAGGCATACGTTCGTCGGGATCGTCGCTGCTGATCCGCCGAATTAACTCACTCTGGTCGACTCCACCCGGTTGGACTGGGCCGGGCGACTCCGCCGTTCCAAACAATCCTTCGCGCAAATCAAGCCGCAAGTCAGCTTCACGGGCTTCGTCATCGGGGCCGTGGCAAGAAAAACAGTTATCCGACAACAACGGCCGAATGTCTCGGTTGAAATCGATACGATCGTCAGCCGTAAGGGTACGACCGGTGGGTCCACAAGTAATGAAAGCAAGCAACACCAGGATGCTTCGGAAGAAGATGTGTAGCTGCATGTTCGTTCGTTCGAATGTCAAAGGGACAGGAACACCGGCACGGGCCTGTTGAAGCAATGTAGAACTAGTGGCAATCCCCGCCAGCCCCGCGCCGGCTGACTGTACCACACAAGTCGTTGGTTAAAAACTGGCTGTTTGGCGCCGACTTCTCTTTCAGTTGTTGGGCAGATGGTGTCTGCGTAAGGTCGGCGTTCAATTTGTCATTAGTCATTTGTCATTTCATTTTCGCAGACTTAATGGCTGCGAATAGAATGCGACATAGCTGTTTGAGCCGAGCCTCCCAAAGTGCATCTTCCTGCCTTGATCAATGAGGATTGACAAATAGCTAATGACAAGTCTCCGAGGAAAATCAGTGGACCTCACTGTTTGGTCATCGAGCCCGGCCCGGTGGGTAAAGCTCAACTCCGCCAGCCTGCCAGCTCGGATCGTCCCTTCATTATACGGAGAATCCTGAATGGTTGCATCTCCTATCGTCGCTTGGTACGGTTGCCCCTGGCTGCCATTTGACGGCTGATACCCTGTCTCTCGGAGGTCGACAATGCCCTGCTTACGTCCTGCCGTTTGGTTCCTTAGCACCCTGCGATGCATCTGCTTCGTATTGGCGTGGCTATCCGTTTTGGTCGCAACGCTTCCCAAGGCCCTTGTCGCCGAATATCGGGACGGGCAAACAGTCACCTACCATGGCTACCCCAACAGCATCGTACTGCGCAACGCTTCCACACAGGTAGTGTTGTGCCCCGAAGCCGGCGGGCGCGTTCTCGAGTTCTCTCGCCGTGCTGTCAACTCGCTCTATCTGGAGGAAGCGGACACGGGCAAGCCATACGTGCAGGGTGGCCGAGCAAGCATGTCGGCTGGACGGTTCGACATTGGTCCGGAAAAGACCATTCCAAGACACTCAGTATTGTGGTCGGGACGTTGGAAAGGCGAAGTCACTGGACCACGTCGCGCTCGGTTGACCAGCCAAAAGGATGATGCGACAGGTGTTCGCCTTGTCCGGGATTTTGAATTGGGCGAGAGTAATTCCTATCTAAAGTGCACGCAGACCATTGTAAATATCAGCAAAGTAACGAATCAGTGGTGCCACTGGAGTCGTACGTTTGCCATTGGTGAGGGCATCTGCGTGATCCCTCTCAGCAAGCCGAGTCGATTCCCAAAAAGTTATGTGATGTATGAAACTGGCGATCTCATCAACATCAATCCGACGGACGAGAACATACGAAGTCGCGACGGGTTTCTGGAGATCCTCGCCGCCCCTGCTCGTCCTAAACTGGGAATGGACTCCACGGTCGGCTGGTTCGCGTACTTGATGCCCAATGACCTGATGTTCGTAAAGCGATTCCAAGTCGATCCCAACCGGGTTTACAACGAAGCGGCCGGTCTGACGATTTCGATCTGGTATCCACCCGGGAAACGGGTCGAACTGGAGCCGATCGGCCCGCGAGAGACACTCCGTCCTGGTGAATCAGCGTCCTTTACTGAACACTGGTGGCTATTGGATCATACCTTCCCTGCCGATCGAAAAAGTGTCTCTCTAAAACAAGTCGCCAATCGAGTCGAGCGAGATACGACGACGGTCAAATAGAGGCCGAATGTGTGGTACTGGCTCTGCCAGTGCTCTTGAGCCGAACTCGCAAGCGTCGGGTATTTTCGTTAGCATCGCGTGAGCTTGCATAAACCCGGCTAGCGCCTTCGGCTCAAATCCGCTTTGCTTGGCAATGCCGGCAGAGCCAGTGGCACACATTGGGCTAGGTAAACGCAACGGGTCGTTGCTTTTGGTATCCTATGTGGCTTGCCCACTCGCCCTTTTTCTGAAAGTGAAGTACGATGCCACGCCCATTATCGTTCTCCGCCCAAATCGTCGCATGTGGTTTCGTTTTGGCACTGACTGCAGCTTTGCATGCGGCTGCACCGTCGCCTTCCGATTCGGTATCCGCGGAACGTCCCAATGTGATTGTCATTCTGACAGACAACCACGGCGCCTGGACGCTCGGCTGTTACGGTAACACCGATATTCGCACTCCACACATTGACCGTCTTGCCAAAGAGGGGACATTGTTTTCACGAGCCTACGCATCCAATCCCGTATGTTCGCCAACGCGCGCGACCCTGTTAACCGGATTGCTGCCCTCTCAACACGGCGTTCATTGTTTTCTTCGCGGCGGGCGATTGCAGGTTGGTGAACAGGCGAGAAGCACATTAACCGACTTTCGATCGATGGGCGAAGTCATGCGGGACGCCGGATATCGCTGCGGCCTAGTCGGAAAATGGCATCTCGGTGACAACCTCCGCCCCCAAGAGGGACTGGATGACGAGTGGATCACCACGCCACACGGTGGGACGAGCACGTTCTACGATGCGCAAGTCATTGAAAACGGGAAGATCCGCAAAGAGCCAGGATATCTGACCGACCTGTGGACCGACCGCAGTGTCGCGTTCATTGAAAAGGCAGAACAGGACCAACGTCCATTCTTTCTTTACTTGGCGTACAACGGACCGTACGCGTTGGGACGACTGCTTCTTCGCGAACCGCGAAATCGACATGCAGAATACTATCGCGGAGTTGAATTCACCTCGTTTCCGAACGAGGGCGTACACCCCTGGCAATTCAATAATCGAGATTATATTCACCAGCCGGTCTCGATGCGAAGAGTCGCGGCGGAGGTGAGTGCCGTGGACGACGGCGTCGGCGCAATTGTAAAAAAGCTTGAGCAGCTGAACTTGACCAAGAAAACTCTGATCGTCTTTCTTGCCGATCAGGGGTGGGTCGCAGGGCAGGGGGGCTTCTATGGCATGGGAGACCACACTCGGCCCGTGACGGCTCGCGACGGAATGATGCAAATCCCGATGATCTGGTGGCATCCCGATCGCGTTCAACCCGATCAACGAGCAGAGTTAATGGTTGCCAATTACGACGTACTGCCTTCATTGCTGAGTTACTTGAACCTGGAACTCGGCGACACGCCGGCCAATTACCCGGATTCCCCCGGACGCGATTTTAGTCCGGTCCTCTCGCGTTCAGCGTCTGCCGTGGACTGGCGAGATGAGGTCTTCTACGAATTCGAGTCACTGCGGTGCATCCGAACAAAACAGTGGAAGTACGTGCACCGACATCCTGATGGTCCACACGAATTGTACGACCTGAAGACGGATCCGGAGGAGCGATTCAACCTGTCGGATTCAAAAACTGCGGCGGGAATGAGAACGAAGCTGGAAGCGAGGCTGGGCGCCTTTTTCGATCAGTACGCTTCGCCCAAATATGACCTCTGGAAAGGGGGCGAATCACAGACGGTGCGATTCGTCGATGCGCCGCGTCCACCTCAATTGCCGGCCGTGTCTTCGCCGGCCGTGAAGTGGGAGCAGGGCTTCCAACCGGCGCAGCTCACCGTTCCCAAAGGGTTGGAAGTTGAACTGGTCGCTGGTCCACCACTGGTTCGGTATCCCATGATGGGCTGTTTCGACGACCAGGGTCGTTTGTATCTGGCCGAGAGCGCCGGGCTCAATCTTCGCACGGCGGAATTGGAAAAACAGCTTCCAAATTTCGTTCGTCGTCTGGTCGACACCGACGGGGACGGCATCTTCGACAAGTCAACGATCTTCGCCGACAAGATGACGTTTCCGCAAGGCGTTTTGTGGCACGACGGTGCCCTATACGTCGCCTCACCTCCCAACATCTGGAAACTTGAAGACACCGATGACGATGGTGTCGCTGATAAACGGCAGATTCTGGTCGACCGATTCGGATATTCGGGCAACGGTGCTAGCGTGCACGGCTGCTTCCTGGCACCCGATGGACGAATCTACTGGTGCGACGGGCGGCATGGCCACGAGTTCACCGATGACGAGGGAAACACGATCAGTAAGCGTGAAGGATCCTATATTTTCTCGTGTCGAACTGATGGAAGCGATGTCCGCGTGCACTGCGGGGGCGGCATGGACAATCCTGTCGAGGTCGATTTCACAGAATCCGGAGAGGTCATCGGTACTGTTAACATCTTGTACAGCCGTCCGCGATTGGATTGCCTTGTCCATTGGCTTCACGGTGGAACGTACCCGCATAGCGAACGAGTTTTGGGCGAATTTCAGCGAACGGGCGACCTGCTAGGCCCGATCCACAAATTTGGTCATGTCACCGTCTCGGGGACCACAAGGTATCGAAGTGGCTGGCTCGATCCAAACATGGTCAATAACTAATTCGTCACAATCTTCAATACGGGAAAATTGC
>DUDC01000256.1 GCA_012959465.1 Planctomycetaceae bacterium | reverse complement strand
TTCCCTCCTCTCCTACTGGTCACGCGAGGATATTGCCGTGAAAAGGAACCCTGTTTCCGGCAGCCCCTTGTGCCTGCTGCTCGGTCTGCTGATCTGCAGTCTGAATGCCGGCCATGCCGTGGCTCAGGATTTTATCGAGGTCCGCAGTCCCAGGACGCTCTCTGTCGACAAGATTCCCTGCCAGCGAATCCCGCTGGGCGAAGTGGAGGACTACAAGCCGACTATTGTGCTGTTGCCCAGAGGCGAACTCGTGCTGAGCATGTTTACCGGGCGCCGGCTGGAAAACGGCAAGATCGCCGAACAGGCGATTCTCTACCGCTCGGCCGACGGGGGACTGACCTGGTCGAAACGGGAATTGCCTGATATCGCGGGGCGGGAGCCGGCCCTCTCGGTGACAAAGGATGGCACGCTTTTCATTACCGCCCACCTGCTCGGGCAGGATGTCCGCAACAAGGACGGTTACACGCATAGCTACCTGCATCGTTCCAGGGATAGGGGCCAGAGCTGGACCACCACGCGGGTGGAGCCCGAGGAATTTCGACCACGAACTGTCGGCCTGACCACTCGCAACGTGTTGCAGCTTGCCGATGGCTCCCTGGTTCTGGGCATTTCCGAGCATGCACCCAATTGCCGGTCGATCATGCTGCGAAGTACCGACGGCGGCCAGACCTGGCCGGAGACGTACCAGAGCCACTTTGCCGATGTACCAGAAGATTATCCCTACACCCTGTTTGGAGAGGCGCATCTCTGGCAGGCACGCTCGGGAAAGCTTTACGCGATCCTCCGCGTGGGGGCGGGCAATTCCTGGCCGCTGTCGGGAACCACCGACCCGGGAAACAACGACCAGTCCGAGCGAATGAACATCTACTCATCGTTGGACGGAGGACGCAACTGGATCCGGGTGCAGGACCTGGGTGGGTATGGCCAGATGTACATGTCTGTCCTGCGGCTGGGAGAAGGACGGCTGCTTTTGACCTACACGCAGCGGGCGATCCTGCAGCCGCTTGGGGTACGGGCCGTCCTGGGACAGGAAATGGAGGAGGGGTTCCGTTTCGAGATGAAACATGACCTGATGATGATCGATACCAAGACACCAGCCGGCGTTTCAAGTGGAGGGGGCTTTGGCCCGACAGTTCGACTTGCCGATGGGACGCTGGTTACCTCCTGCACCTATCGAGATGCGGAAAACCAGAAACATGCAGAAGTCATCCGCTGGAATATGCCGGACTTCAAGAAGGAATGATCCCCAGGTGCCCATGGATATCGAACGAGCACGAGAGCGGCTGACCGGCTGTTACGTCACCATCCCGACGATGGAAAGATCCCGCTGACGGTGGGGGTCGTCCGCATCAACCGACCAGTCGCCCAAACTCCGTCGAAACGCCTCCCGGCAGCCCAATCGGTCTGAACCGAACGCGCTAGAGGCTTGTTGACTTAGGTCTGAAAACTCGTAATCCCCACCGGCCCTGTGCCGGTAGAATGGGGATTGGCAACTACATCTCGATTTCAAAGCCCTGACGGTTTTCCCGGGCAAGAAACGCGTTGGCTTGATTGTCGCCAATGATCTCTCGTTTGATTGGGTCCCAGCTAATCGCTCGATCCAAACGCATGGCGATGTTTGAGAGGTGGCATATTTCGAGCATGCGGTTATGCGACCAGACGTCGGAAATCGGTTGTTTTCGGGACTTGATCGAGTCGACAAAGTTCTCGCTATGGTTTGAGGGGAGTTTTCCACCATAGACCTCTTCGATCGCTCCACCCGGTAGGGGATTTTCTTTAAGGTCCTCGACGGGCTTTCCAGAGATGCGGCCGCGGTTGACAAAGAACCGACCTTTCGTGCCCTCGAAGAGAATGCCATTGTCACCTTTGCTCGTGATGATCATTTCGACGTCGTTCGGCATGTCGACTCGAAGCGAGAATTCCGTTGCAGCGTTATATTGATCGTGGACAACAGGGTGTCCATCTTTGTACTTGACGGGCAAAGTGTATTCGAGCGGCGTCACTTTGCTAGGGCCCGTATCGCCGGCGCCGAGTGCCCAGCAGGCAATGTCGACGTGATGGGCGCCCCAATCCGTGAGTTTTCCGCCCGAGTACTCGTGCCAATTGCGGAAGGCGTAGTGGCAATTGCTGTACAGCGGTACGCCGCCCCCATATCCTGTTCGCATTTCGGGTAATGCGCGATATGGAACCTTCGCCGCTGGGCCGAGCCAAAAATCCCAATCCAGTTCTGCGGGAACCGTCGTAACGGGAATGACGGGCGAGGTGCGCATCCCGTTAATGCCGCAGGTCACCTTCTTGACCGTGCCGATCCGCCCGGCCCTTACCATGGCGATTGCCTGCAGGAAACGATGCCCAGATTCCGTTCGTTGCATGGTGCCAACTTGGAAGACGCGGCCCGTCTCCTTCACGACCTTCTCGATCAACTTCCCTTCGGAAATAGTCAGCGTCAGCGGTTTCTCACAGTAGACGTCTTTTCCAGCGTACATCGCTTCGACGGCAATCTTTGTGTGCCAGTGGTCAGGCGTGGCGATCATGACCGCGTTGATATCTTCTCGCTCGAGGATCCTGCGGTAGTCCTTGTAGGCATCCGGTTTCTTGCCTTGCCGCTTTTCTATTTTTTCAACGTTCGCACCCAGTACTTTCGAGTCGACGTCAGCTAGCGCGGCAAAGTCAGCAAATTTCATGGATTTCTGGGTGATGGCCCAGCCTTGATTTCGCAGTCCGATCGTTGCAAACACAGGGCGGTCGTTCGGTGCCCAGTGACCGAGAGCGCGGTTGGCCGACGGAAGAATTATGCCTGCGGCCCCTACGGCCGACACATCGATGAGGAATCGACGGCGTGTTTGGCGATGATCTGACATGGGGCGAGTCCCTTTGGGAGTTACGGAGCAAGTCTACTTTCTCACGACATTCTAAACTCTTTTGTTCGAGTTCTCGACACCTTGATTACCCGTACGTCGTTGAGTTAATGTGTGGCACTGGCTTTGCCAGTGTTTTCTTGAGCCGAAGGCTATTTGGAAATCGGCAGAGCTTTCCAGACGCGAACATGATCATAGAAAATGACTCCCCCGCCGCGGGTGGGAAGATTGATCTGGTCCCTGGCGATGTCGATGCGAGCGTGACGCGCTTTGAGGACGGGGCTCCCTGAAACCTGAGCGACCATCTGATCGCCGACGACTTCCAACATCATCCAATACCAGGTGTCTGGCTTGAGGTTGAACTCACTGCTGGTCAGCGTAACGTCGGTATCACCCTCCAGCTTTGCGTTCTTGTCCTTTTGCAGAGTAAGGCCCTTGTTGATGGTTGCCGTAAAACGACAGACATGCCCAGTGCCTGTCTTGAATGAACCATCGTTGAAGCCGAAGTGAGCCCCCTTCAAACCTCGGGTCAATTTGAAACGGAAAAGCACGATGCAGTCATCCGCCGGTACCAGCAGTCGACTACTGGGAGTGCCTCCGCTGTGGCTCTTGTTTCCCTTGGCGATCTGCGCTCGTTGATACTCTTTTGTCGAGGGTTCGCCCTTCAAGGTACCGTCAATAATCGACCAGCGAGTTCCGTGTAGCGGTATCCACTCTGAGCGAATATCAACTTTGTCAAAGTCATCCCTGAAAACCAACTTTCCCGGCCGACCGATCACTGGAGCGACATCCGGCTTTGTCTTATCCGCGCCGACGGTGACGGGCGTCAGTACCATGCACAATAGAAACAGTGGGATAGTCCGCTTGTTTCGCATAACGATTTTCTTGGCCTTATTATCGCGTTAGATTTCGCTTCCATCCAAGGATGAACTTGCAGGCACAAACGCGGCAGCGACTACGCATCCTTAGTCGTTGTTTTTTTCCTTTTTCGAGGCCTCTCCTTGCGCTGCTTCACCGGCGGGATCTCGATGCCGTATTGCTTCCAGAATATCAAGTGAAACGTATTGTGGCCGGTTAAAGGAGCGTCTTCGTTGACCATATTCGGAAGCGCACCGTCGTACCATTTGTCGTAGGCGGCGTTCATCTTCTTCGCGATCGTGGGATGATTCTCAATGACGTTTGTCTTTTGCGACGGGTCCTTTTCCATATCGTAGAGGGCATTTCGACCCACCAAGCGAAACTGCTGATTTCGCACCGCAAAGCCGTTATCCCGCGAAAGTTCCGCCTGTCCTTTTCCCCAACGTCCCCTGTGAAACACACGAAAGCGATCCGTCCAGGGCGCCTTAGCATCCTTTAGCAGCGGCACCAAGCTCAAGCCGTGCAACAGATCTTGTTGCTTCGCATCCCCGCCGGCGATGGCCGCGAAGGTCGGCAAGATGTCGTAGTGATTAGCGATGCGATTCACATCGGCACCGGGCTTCAACACGCCGGGCCACCGCCAGAAGCTTGGCACACGAGTGCCGCCTTCATCCACGCTGCCTTTCTTGCCCTTGTGATCACCGTTGTAGTTCGACGCCGACGGGCCATTGTCGGTGATGAAGATCAACAATGTGTCCTTTTCGATACCCCACTCGGCAAGCTTGGCGGTCAGGCGACCAACGTTGTCATCGATGTTCTCGATCATTCCATAGAAGCCGACCGTTTTGCCCTTGATTCCCGCGTCGACGAACTTCTTCTTGTAGGAGTCCGGTGCGATGAAAGGTCCGTGAGGCGCGTTGGTGGTGATGTACGTGAAGAAGGGTTTCTTGCCCTTCTGCGTTTCCATCCAATTCATCGCCTGATTGAAGAAGATGTCCGTGCAAAAACCCTGGGTCTTCACAAAGGTGTTGTTGTGCAAGATGGCCGGATCGAAGTACTTGTTGCTCGGCGCGTCGCCGCAGCTTCCGCCGTACGACTGCCCGATACCTCCGGCGCCGTGAATGAACACCTCGTCGAAGCCGCGCTGATCCGGACGATACGGGTCCTGATCACCCAGGTGCCACTTTCCGAAAATTCCGGTGGTGTATCCGGCGTCGCGGAGCATTTCTGGCATCGTCGGCACGCCGAGTTTCATTCTTTCACGTTCCAGGATCGTGTGAGTTACTCCGACGTAAAAAGGCGCCCGGCCCGACATGATGGCCGAACGGGTCGGCGCACACGTCGGGCTGACCTGGAAACGGGTGAAGCGAAGACTCTCTCCTCGCAACTTGTCTATGTTCGGTGTGGCGAGGTGCGGATTCCCGTGAGAGGATAGGTCGTAGTATCCCTGATCGTCCGTAATGATAAGGATGATGTTGGGCTGCTTTCCAAAGGCGGGAGCTGCTGCCTGGGCCGCTGTACCGGCGTGGCAAAGGGTCAGTGCGAACAAGAAGGGCACGATTCGTTTCATCACGTACTCCGTGTGTCAGACGATCACATCAGCTAAGACGATCACATCAGGTGTGGTTCTTGGTTTTTGTGTTAACCGGGGAAGTTGGCCGTCGGGTCGGACTTGGTTAGTATCGTGAGATAGTCAGCGGCCACTCATCGGACAACTCCACGTTGCATCAGGGCTTGGGATGCTTGATCAGGTAGTTGACTCCATTAGTCACCAATCCTTGGAATTCCGGAGTCTCCCATTCGTCGGGACCGTCGCCGACGGCGCCGTGGCCGAGCGTCAAGCCCATGACGCGTGATTTTCCTTGGGGACAAGTCCACATGACGATCGCCTTGGCCTTCCCCTGGACGCCTTCGATGATCGGCACGACGCCATCGAGCACGTAAGCGTTGTTGTACAGTTCGGTTTTGGGTGTTGCGTAACCTTCCTTGAGATCTTTCGTCGCTGGATGTTTGCCAACCTTGTGCAGAATGATTGGAAGTTTTGGACCGTGTCGATGGCTTGCGACGCCGGTAAAGTCGCCATAGGCGGGAAACGGTTCGCTGCCGTGATCTTTCCGCCACTTTCCGACCATTTCCGGTGTCGCTTTCGCTTCACCTTGATAGCCGTTACCGATGGCGCCCTTAACGCCCGATTTGTAGGACTGCCACCAGCTGTGCATCGAGCAGTGAATTAATAGGGCCGGGACACCTAATTCGCGAGTTTGCTTGATTACATTGGCACAGGCGTCCAGGTCTTCGCTACCCGCAAAACAGTAATTGTAGACAATGACATCAAATCCCTTGGCGAAGTTTGGCTTCCGCAGTTGTGCGATCACACCGTCATAGTCGCCGGTCATCACGGTGACTTCCCAGCCAGCCTTTTTGGCGATGACATTCTTGAACGTCGCCAGCTGAGGAGTGTATTTGTGATATCTCCCTGGTTCGTGCGTGACGTAGAGCACCTTCTCCGCGGCAGAGGCGGAAAGCGAAAACAGACAGAGAGTAAAGGTCAACGTTGTCACGCGATTTAAAATACGAACCATCATGCGTCTTTCGCTAGAAAATTGATTTGTCATGTCCACTCGGTTGACACCTGCAGTGCCTTGCAATCTTACCATCGCCACGAGCAGTCTGTCGCGGACTTTCTTGCGAGTTTGTCCCGGTCCGACCGATGCCATCTCTTATGGATTCTAGACTTTTTCGTTCGAGTTCTCGATACCCTGACACAATTATGCCGCATTGGGGCAAAGCCCCGTTGCGTTTACCTAGCCCAGCCCAACGAGCTCACCGTACCACACAGACCTCTGGTTGAAAAAACCGGTTGGTCGCCCGCTCGACATACGGTCCGACAAGTACCCATCGACGAATGTTGGATATCGCCAATGAACAGATCCAGGAAATCTACGGCCAAGTGAGTTCTGCTCAGCGGAAACTGACGGCACTTGTAAAAGAGTTAAATGCGACAGGTGCTCCGTGGATCGAGGGCGAATTGTTGCCGAGTTGGAAGAGCCGTTAAGTGGATTGGCTTCGGAGTGCTCCGACTTGTCGCAGCTTTCAATTCGAGCAAGTACAGCCAACCACTTCAAAGGCCAGCACCTCAGTTGTGGTTTTTGGATTTTTGGTTAACTTGGGAATCTGGCAGTCGTGACCCGCATTGGGATGCCGACACCCCATTTGAGTTCCTTTGGAAAGTGATGATATGACCCGATTGCTACTACTTTCAGTAATGGCTATTTTCGTTTGCTCAGCGTCTGTACTTGTTGCCGCGGAGAAACCGAACATCGTTTGGATTTTCTCGGACGATCATTCGTACCAGACGATTGGAGCATATGGGGGACGTCTGGCGTCGTTAAACCCGTCTCCGAACATCGATCGTTTGGCGCGGGAGGGCATGCGGTTCGACCGCGCCTATGTGGGCAACTCTATCTGTGGACCGAGCCGGGCCACCTTGCTGACCGGCAAGCACAGCCACTTGAATGGGAAGTACGACAACGGCCGCGGCGGGTTCGATCACGATCAGCAGCAGTTCCAGAAAATCCTCCAGAAAAACGGCTACCAGACCGTGATGGTCGGCAAGATTCATCTGGATGGCAAGATGCAGGGCTTCGACTATTGGGAGGTGCTGCCGGGCCAGGGCAAATACTATGACCCCGAGTTCATTACCGAAGAGGGTAGGACCAAGTATGAAGGCAAGTACGTTTCCGACGTGGTTACCGACCGGGCACTCGACTGGCTCGAGAACAAGCGGGACAAAAACAAGCCTTTCATGTTGATGATCCACCACAAGGCGCCGCACCGCAATTGGGATCCTGCGGACCGGCACATGACGAAATACGAGGATATCGAGATTCCGGAGCCGGCGAATCTGTTCGATGACTATTTGAACCGCGGGACGGCCGCTCGCAAGCAGGACATGAGCATTAGAAAAACCATGACTCTTGGCAACGACCTGAAAGTGGAGGGTCGCTGGGTGAACAATCCTCGCTTCGCCAAACGCGCTACATGGTTTGCTGAAAACAAGCCGCAAGGTAAGGACCTGGTCCGTTGGAAATACCAGACGTATATGAAGGATTTCATGCGTTGTACTTGGGGCGTCGATGAAAACATCGGCCGCGTCCTCCAGACACTCGAGGAGATGGACTTGGAGGATAATACGGTCGTCATGTATTCGTCCGATCAAGGCTTCTACATGGGCGAGCACGGCTGGTTCGACAAGCGTTTCATGTACGAAGAGTCGTTCCGTACGCCACTGATCGCTCGCTGGCCCGGCAATATCAAGCCGGGTTCGGTCAACACCGACCTTGTGCAGAACATCGATTTCGCCGAGACCTTCCTCGAGCTTGCCGGCGCGGCAATTCCGGACGACATGCAGGGAGAGAGTCTCGTGCCGTTGCTCAAAGGCGAAACGCCGGACGATTGGCGTTCCAGCCTCTACTACAATTATTACGAATATCCCGCCGTCCACAGCGTCCGTCGCCACGAAGGCGTGACCGGCAAACGCTACAAGCTGATCCGCTTCTACGGCATGGATGTGCCCAACGGCGAAGAGTGGGAGTTCTACGATCTCGAAAACGATCCCGCGGAAATGAACAATACCTACGATAAGACCGAAAACGTTTCTCTGATCGCCGAACTGAAAGAAGAGCTCGAACGCCTGAAGGCCCACTACAAAGTCACCGAACCCCCGGCGCAGGTCCGAAGAAAGGCTCGTACCCCAAGAAGGAATAGAGAGCAGAAGTAACGTTCCCAGGTTAGCCTCATTGCAGCGGCCAACCGCCCCAGGTTCAACATCGGATTGATGAACGGTTTTAACTCGGCCAATGATTACAGTTGTACAAGACGGGCCGATGCTGCTCGACGTCGCTGTTGACCGTGGTCCCACTTGAAGTTCCAAAGCAATCAGAAAACAAAAATCATGCGAATTACCGTCACGCTAGTAACCCTGCTGTCCATCGCGACCTCAACCGCGGCTCTTCAAGCTGAATGGCCCGAGTTTCGCGGACCGGGCGGACAAGGGTTCGTCGGCGATGCGCCGATCCCTCTGGAATGGAGCGAAACGGAAAACGTTACATGGAAGACGCCGATCGCGGGTAAAGCTTGGTCGTCGCCTGTGGTACTTGGCGATCAGATTTGGTTGACAACGGCGATCACGAAGGAACCAACACCCGAACAAATCGCACAGCAACTTCAAGCCTCCGGATTGACGGAGCAACAGTTTGAACAGCAACAAGTTCATGGCACACTGTCGCTGCAGGCGATTTGTTTGGATAAGAGCAGTGGCAAGCTCCTACGAAACCTCGTCCTGTTCGAGGTAGGCTCGCCGGCATCGATTCACACGACCAATAGTTACGCATCGCCGACGCCCTTTCTTGAAGCGGGTCGTGTCTACTGCCACTTCGGTGCAAATGGGACAGCGTGTCTCGATACGAATAGCGGAGAGGTCCTGTGGACACGAAAGATCTCCATTGACCATGCCGTCGGCGCTGGAAGTTCGCCGGTGATTTACGGAAACGTACTGGTCTTGGTCTGCGACGGAATCGACAAGCAGTTCGTCATTGGACTCGACAAGCGAGACGGCAAGACGATCTGGACAACTCCCCGTCCACCGATTCGCTCCGAAAATGGGCAGCACCGCAAGGCCTATTCCACGCCGCTGCTTGTTCAGCAAGGAAATCGCGACCAGCTTGTCATCCCGGGGGCTCAGTGGGTTGTCTCTTACGATCCGGCAACCGGCGAAGAGCTGTGGCGAGTCGATCATGGGAGTGGCTTTTCGAATGTTCCCCGTCCTGTTTATGGTCACGGTATGGTCTTTATTTGTACGGGCTTTGGCAAGCCAAAGTTGTGGGCCATTCGGATTGACGGGTGCGGGGACGTGACGGAGACCCATGTCGCTTGGCGAGCGAGGGGGCAAATTCCGGCCACTTCCTCCCCGGTGCTTGTCGACGATCTGCTGTTCGTGATCGGGGATTCCGGTATTGCATCATGCTTCGATGCACATGCCGGCAAGGAACTGTGGAAGGAACGAATCGGCGGTAAATTCTCGGCGTCGCCGATCGCGACGAACGATCGAGTCTACTGGTTCAGCAAAGAGGGTGGTACGACAGTCATCGAAGCCGCCGCGAAGTACACCGTGATTGTCGCCAGTCAAATCGACGGCGCGTTGATGGCCTCGCCGGCTGTATTTGGATCAACTCTATTGTTGAGGTCGGACTCCTACCTCTACCGAATTGATCAACGGTGACATGGGCCTGCGATTTCTTCCGGGCGCGTTTCTTTTCGCGAGACGCCGAGAAGGTATATGCAGCGGGAGGACCTTGAAGACGACCGTGAGTCGCTGAGTCACACTTCGAAGCTATGCCGCAGTCGTCGGCCATGTGTCATCCTTGTCGGGAAGCGTGTTGAGCTGCGACTCATATATATGGTAGTACGCCATCGTTCAACATGTTCTCGGCACCCTGTAAGAAGTTTTCTGTATCAAACTCTGGGTCGACGAAGTTCATCAACAGTTCTTCAAGTGTTGCCTGCGAGTGGTACTGTTCTTTCAGATCGTGGTATTTCAGGTAACCCAAGTCGATCTGCTCAGCACGCCGAGGTTTACTTCGACGAACTCCGCCGTGAGCTACTAGGGTTACCGGAGGTGGCCGTGGTCTACGTAGTTGCTGGATCCAAGATGTTCTCATTCATGTCGCCGTACGGGATGTTGAACACCTACGCACGCTGGTTGGCGAGACTTTGACCTCGCGTCGTGACATTGCTCATATCGAGACGTCGCTCATTTTTGAGTTCACGCGCAAACCAGCTCTACCGAATTACGGTGAGCAGTAGTAAAGCTCCCCTGAGCCAAACAAACCCGAATGTGTGGCACTGGCTTCGCCAGTGTTTTTTCCGCGGGCTGCCACCCGCGGCTACATGTTGCGACCGCGTTCGCGGTCGGAACCGATTTTCATCTCGCTCAAACTGCGTGCCGAATTGATTCCGCTATCCTTTTCAGTGGCCCAAGCGTACTTGAACCCTTTGTTTGTTCCAGCTGCGCCGTATTCACCTCTCTTATTCAACGCAACGAAGTTAAGTGCCAAATCTCCAAGGCCAAGCGGATCAAGCTCGTTAATTCGCTCAATCGTTTTTTGGCACGCATCGGTTGGCGAGAGCCCTTGCCGCATGAATTCGACAACTAGAAACGACCCGCAATAGCGCATCACGTTTTCCCCAAGTCCCGTCGCCCCGGCCGCACCAACCGTATTGTCCACGTACAAACCACTGCCGATAATTGGAGAGTCACCAACGCGACCCGGAATCTTGTATCCCCAGCCGCTCGTTGAACAACCGCCAAACAGATTCCCATTGGTGTCCAGTCCTAACATGGCAATCGTATCATGATGATCTTCATCGACTTCGAGCGACCGCTGTTTCTTCTGCCATGCAAGCCATTCGTGTTTCTTCTTGTCAGTCAACAATTGGGTTGTCGTTAGACCATGTTTGATTGCAAATTGTCTAGCCCCGTCTCCGACAAGCATGACATGCGGAGTTTTTTCCATCACCAATCGGGCAACAGAAATCGGATGAAGAATGTCCTGAATCGCTCCAACACTACCTGCTTGGTGACCTGGCCCGGACATAATGCATGCGTCCAGCTCGACTTGGCCGTCGGCGTTTGGAGTTCCGCCAATTCCAACTGATGCGTTTTTGACATCGGCTTCCGTGACCCAGATGCCCTGTTCGATCGCGTCCAACATCGATCCTTGGCCAGCAACCTCGACTGCCTTGATGCACGCTTTGACACCAAACTCCCACGTCGCAACAAAAATCGGTTTCTCGGATTTCCGAGAATTTCTGTTCTTGGTTGGACTCGCAAGAGCTGGCTTCGCTGCAGCAGCCGCTGATCCGGCAACAGTCGATTGGATAAATGTCCGGCGATTCAACGTCATGATTCGATGCCACGTTTTGTCGGTTAAAGAAATAGAGAGCCGTCAGAAATTGGCTCTCTCAAGAAATGGGGAGGCTATCGGGCCCCCTGGTTTTTGAACCAAGGCTTGCGAGCGTTCGCCGTGATTTCCGCATCCAGTTCTTTCATCCGCGCTATCAGTTCGTTGACCACGTCAGAATGGTCTACCGCCAGATCTGTTCTCTCGCCAACATCTGCGGCAAGATCGAACAGGTGAATGGTTGGTTTTGCGGGTGCAGCATCTTTATTGTTGCGATTCCGACGTTTCGCTTTGACCAGCAATTTCCATTGGCCACGGCGGATACCTTCGAGCTGACCTTGCGAACTGTAGTACAGGTACTCATCACGACTTGATTCTCCGGCGGTGTCCAGCAATTTGTGAGACAAGTCCATGCCATCGATCTTTCGATCAGTCGGTAGTTTGCTGCTGGTCAGCGCGGCGATTGTGGGCAGTATGTCGATGGTTGCGACCACATCGTTGCACTCCGTTCCTGCCGGTATTCGTCCGGGTCCCCACATCACGCATGGAACTCGCTGGCCACCCTCGAATGTCGTGCCCTTTCCCTCGCGGAGTGGCCCTGCGGAGCCGCCATGATTCTTGAATCGCAACCATGGGCCGTTGTCCGATGTGTAAATGACGTAAGTGTTATCAGCCAAATCCAGTTCGCGAATCGTATCCATCAACCGACCGACTTCCGCGTCGATGTGTTCAATCACGCAAGTGTACGCGTTTGCGGGATCTGGATCGTATGCGTCCTTGGGAACATATAGCGGAATGTGAGGCATGCTGTGCGGCAGATAAACAAAGAAAGATTCGTCTTTGTGCTCTGTGATGAAATCGATTGCACGCTCGGTATAGCGCCGAGTCACCGTGCGTTGATCGACAGGAAGTTCAACGATCTTTTCGTTTTCGATCAGCGGTGTGTTCCAGTGAGTTACCGCTGAGTCTTGGTCGCGCCACAAGTCGTCCGACGGTATTCTGGGCTTGCCCTTGTTATCCGGGTGATTCATGTCGTTCGAATAAGGAATCCCAAGATAGGTGTCGAATCCATTTTGCCTGGGCAACGTTTCGGGGTGGTGTCCCAGGTGCCACTTGCCAAAGCAAGCCGTCGCGTAACCCAAGGATTTCAGATGGTCGGCGATCGTGTGTTCGCTGGGATTCAGACCTCGCGTTGATGCAGGGAACAACACGCCCTGATGCATGCCAATCCGTTTTGGATAGCAGCCCGTCAGTAAGGCTGATCGTGACGGAGTGCAAACCGGCGATGCAACCATAAAGTTCGTGAAGCGGCGGCCTTCCTCTGCCATTCGATCAATGTTCGGAGTCTTGATGACTGTTGACCCGAAACAGCCCAGATCACCGTAGCCCTGATCATCGGCGAAAATGATCACTATATTAGGCTTCGCGGATTCACCGCGCGAGATCGCGCCGCAAACGGTCAATAAAACAAAAACGGCATAGCTAATGCGTAGCATTTTGACGGTTCCTGGAAGACGTTCCGGCGCGGGATGAGTGGTCCAACATAGCAGGCATTCTAGTTCATGGGGGGGAGAGGCTGCCTCTCAGCGTGAAACGGCCGTCTCTTGTTCAGCAATTCACGGGCCCTTCTTTTGCCGTGCTGATTTCCTCCCTGGGCCAGGACAACACCCTGGGGCTCCGGTTTTTTTTGCATTCACCTCCGCCACAATCGAGAGCGGCTGGTTTGTGATCGCCGGGGAAACCGCTTCAACACCCGCCTTTTGATTTCGTCGCTTGCGCGATCTGGGCGTTGGCTCCGGATAGGCCGCCAACGTGGCGGCCAATCGCTTTACGATTTGGGGATTGTCTGCGGCGTGATTCCGTGTTTCGTGCGGATCGGATTGGTAGTCGTAGAGTTCGTATTGCGCTGTCGCGATGGGCTCGCCCGGATTCCGCCACTCGACCAGTCGATAACGTGCTGTGCGAATGGCGCGGCCCAGTTTGGCTTTGGGATAGGCGTGATAGGCGTGGTCTCGCACTCGGGCGGTGGGATCCTTCAGCGTTGCTGCGAGACTGACGCCATCGATCGACTGCGGCCCCAGGGGCAGAGGCAGACCGGCTAGTTCGGCCAGCGTCGGGTAGATGTCCACGCTTTCGGCCAGTTGCATCGTGGAGGATCCGGGCTTGGTGAAGCCCGGCGCGATGATGAAGATGGGAATGCGATTGGCCTGCTCGTAATTGGTGTGTTTGGTCCAGATGCCGAGGTCGCCCAGGTGAAAACCGTGATCGCCCCAGAGGACAATGATCGTGTTGTCGGCGAGTTCTAAGCGGTCCAGAGCTTGGATCACTTTCCCGATCTGGGCGTCGACAAAACTGGCGCTGGCGTAGTAGCCGTGAATCAAGTCACGCTTGAGTTGCTCACCAATTTTGCCAGCGACAGGCACGGGCTTGTAGGCCGTGATCTCGCCGCCATGTTTGTGCGCTGCCGTGGGAGAGTCCTTTGGGAAAGCCTCAAACTTGGGCATCGGCAGCTTCGCCGGGTCATGCAGGTCCCAATACCTCTTCGGCGCGCTGAAGGGCATGTGCGGCCGCACAAAACCAGAAGCAATAAAGAAGGGCGTTCCATCCCTGTCTCGCCGCGCCTTGGCCGCTTCCAACCGGCGAACGGTCTCCGCCGCCACGCGGCCGTCGGCATAATCTGTGTCCTTCGCTCTCGGCGATTCAAAGGCGGCGCCGCGGGGAAGGGACTTGATCCGGCCCAGTTCCTGGTTAGTGAACAAGGCCTCTTCGCGAGTGAGCTTACCGCCATCGGTGCTCGCGGGATCGAGGTATTCGATCACCTTGTCCGCGAAATGCGGAACGCCAAACGACTGCGCGTCGCCGTTGTTCCCGTGGCCGATGTGGAAGATTTTGCCCAACGATTCGGTGCGATACCCGTGTTTTGCAAAGTGCTGTGGCATCGTCACAGCGTTTGGAACAATGTCGCGAAGCTGGCTACCCAATCCGTACAGACCTGTCGATGTCGAGTGCGAACCCAGCATCAGCGTAAATCGCGAGGGCGCGCAGACAGCTTGATTACAATAGGCGCGGTCAAATCGCATGCCCCGCGCGGCCAGCGCGTCCAGATTGGGC
>DUDC01000255.1 GCA_012959465.1 Planctomycetaceae bacterium | reverse complement strand
GTTGTTGAGGCTGGAAATTGCGCTATCGATGGTTGATCGCCGTTTTGTTTTTTTTCGGCCAAATTGTCCCCACTGATCACAAAGCCAATCAAGCGGTGTCGGTTCATCCCCCTTGTCGAGGAAATGCAACAGTAATTTGAACTCCCGGTCTTGCAGTTGGACCCGGACTTGTGAGTGCGATCGTTCAACTTTGCCGTCGTGATGCAAGTGAAGGTTGTAAGATTCTTCCGCATGTCGAATGTTTGGGTTCTCTAAACTGAGTCGGTTGTCTTCGTTGTCTTCCTCGGCGGCGTTTGGCATTTCGGATTGTCCGGTCTGGCATCGGGCGGCTAGCCCAGCCTCAAGACTTGCCCAGTTGTTGCGTCGCATAGATGGCAACTCGCCTTCGAGTAACTCGTCACCGTCTGATTTGTTGATTAAGATGTCGTCGAGTATCATTCCCGTTTTCGGCAGCAGTTCCTCAACCTGTGGCATGGTCGGTGACGAAGCATCTTCGCCGGAGATCCATTCCGTTAATTCCGGGTCTTCAAGGTCGGCGAGCAGCGATCCGAGTAGATACGCGTCTCGAATCGCACCCTGATCAGCGGCTACACTTTTTAGGTGCGTATGCATCCATTGATCGATAGTGCGTACCTTGACTTCGATGATTCTGGCGTTGTCGATGACGTCTTCAATATCATAGACTGGAAGAGCTGCAGCTAGATGGAGTGCCTCGGTCAACAGCGTTTCTATTTCTTTTGCGATTGCTGTAGGGGCGTTCGCGGCAGTCTTGATTGTCTCCCATGCAGTTACACATCGAGAAATCCAAGCAGCGATTGCGGACACATCAAGCTGGGACGCGTCTCTACACGCGATCGCCGCTTGTTTGAACCGAAGGCCAAGTAGGCAGAATCTTGCGAGTCGATGGTTCATTGTTTGCACCTTATACCTGAGTGGGCTGTCCGCCGCCGGGGACAGAAAGGTGCGACTGCGCCCGACGACGGATACATCGGTGATCAGCCGATTCGCCCGTGGTTGGTTTATACTTCGTGAATGGCCGAGCGGCTTACCCAGTTTCGCGTGCGACCTTTATTGCCAGCTTGAGATTTCGTTCAGCATACACTTTTGTCACATCAGCGTGTGCGTGTCCCAGGCTGACTGCCGCTGCCTCAATGCCAAACTGCTCATTGACCTCGGTTGCTCGGGAGTGCCGCAGCTGCAGTGGACACCAGCTCGGAATTGGCTCAGAACCTTTTTTGGCTCGCAGTTTGTTGAGTTTCTTAATTCCATATTTAATGCCTTGGCGGTAACTGCATGTGTCGTAACTCGTCCGCCTCGGTCGTTTGGGGTGTTTCTTTGCTGACCGTCTTGATTGTGACGGAGTCATGGGTGTCCTTCGGCTTGCCCTGCGCATTTCATTCCGATGGATTTCAGCTTCTTTCGGGCTGAACAGATTTGCATTTGTGGAACGATTCAGAAACGGCTTCAATACTTTCTGGGCATGTGGACCGATTGGAATCTGTCGTTGGTGTCCTCGCCATTCCATCTTGTGGGTGTCGGGCTGATAGATCCAAACATCCCCGCTGGTGTCGATATCGCAAACTCTCATCGTCACGACTTCACCGGGCCGCATGCCAGTTAGCCGCTGTAACTGGATCATCGCAGCAACCTGTGGGGAGACCTGGGGAAGTACCGGGGCGACATGAGCGTTGTCCACGGGGGTGATCGGAGCTGTTTCACGCGCCGTCGTCCGTCCTTTTATTAGGCCGCATACCGTTCGCAATCCCTCGTGGACGGCGGGTGGAATCAATTGCTCACTCACGGCCCATTTGAAGCATCGTTTGATGCGGTTGACGCGGTGGTTGATGACGCCGCGGGACAAGTCGAGCTCCACCATGTGCTGCCGTACGGCTTTCAGTGCGAGTGGCCCGAACTCCCCCGCTAGCGTATTGCCATAGAGCTCGCGAACGGGTCTCAACGCGTACCCCATCTCCACGAATTCTTTGGTCGTCTCCCCATTCTCCGAGTAGTAACCGCGAGCGAACTCGCAGTATCGCACCAGCACTTCGCAGACCGTCAACGCAGGATCGGTCGTAGCAAATACGGCTTGTGAAGCAGTCGCCGTTTGGCGGTGTCGGCTACGCCGCCACTGTGCGATCAGCCGTTGGTACTCGGCATGGCTGTCATCGCAGCCATACGGTCCGAGATAGTGGTCGCGACCGTCGATGCGGACGACGGCTCGACCGGACGCCTTGTGATGGCAATAGGAAGGTACTTTTCCGGGACTGCGTGGCATAATGCGGCTCCTTTTACTTCGTTCCTCCGTAATTTACGGAGGAATCAAAGCCTCAAGACCGCTCTGCCCGCTTTCTGGCAGGTACGCCAACTCTGGCGTTCGCAAAGACTTAGAAAGAGTATCCCCGGCTGGATTCGAACCAGCAACCTTCGGCTTCGGAGGCCGACGCGCTATCCAATTGTGCCACGAGGACAAAAGTTCGACAAAGCACGACC
>DUDC01000254.1 GCA_012959465.1 Planctomycetaceae bacterium | reverse complement strand
CACTTGTACTGGATCAAAGTCTGGGGGGGTCTGCGGATTTGGCCAGAACCATTCGTTGTGCAACAGTATTTGCTTCGCGACCGGAGACCGCTGCGAAATCGGGAGCGTCAAAAAAGGCCAGAGTCAACGATTCCGTCGGATTTACTTGACCACCGCGCAGCACCTGCTAGTACCAGGCCTGCTCCCTGCACGTGCCCCCGCTCGCGTTTGAGTCGCCCGGTTGCGCGGGTGCTAGAAAAGTGGTGACAAGTCACCGAACTCCAAACTCTGGGTTCTCCGGCTCGTGGTAGCTTTCCTTTGAATCGTCTAATCAGATGAAGGTTCAATGGTTGTTTCAAATTGACCCGGCAGCGCCACTTCCAGTAGTTCCAGATCCGCGCTGCAGTCACTGTAACGAGTTGCCATCTTGGGCGGAATGACAAACGCGTCGCCAGGAGAGAGCTCGACCGCCGGTTGGCCCGCGCCGCGTAGTGTCATCGAGCCTTCCATAACGAATGTGAAAAGGATATCACCGCCGTGGCTGGTGGTAGGAGGAATCCCCGATTCGAACTTCGTCACTTGCACACTGGCCAATCCATTGGTGCCCGTGTTGATACCTGTGTCACGGTGTGTGAATCCGGGAATGCGGAACGGAGCCCGGTTGGCCTCAGCCTGTTTATGATGGACGAAGTTCTGGCCCTGGAACTTGCGGTCACGATTGATTGTGTCGTTGGGCAGCTCCATCTCGTGGTCGATCGTCGTGATGTGCTCTGCGGGAACGCCAATTTCAATCACCTCGATGTTGTCGGATGCATAGAGAACTCGGTGTCGGATCTCTGGTGGCTGGATGACGCAGTCGCCCGCATGCAGGCGGAATTCAGGACCTTGGTCCTCGTAAACCAGATCAACCCAGCCCTTGTAACAGTAGATTAATTGGAAACCAATGGTGTGGTAGTGCACCATGTCGGGCACGGGCCCGCCGTCGGGAATTCGTATGTGGCTGGCGATAATGCTACCGCCCAGCCGCGACGGGATCAGGTCACGGTACTGCATACCCGCGCGGCCGATCACCCAGGGCGCTTGGTCTTGGAGTCGTCGGACCAGAAAAGCATGTTCGGTAACTGGAATCTGCAATGGCGGCCGGAGCTGGGCAATCTCGATTCTCATTCCGTTAGGAGCCGTCAATTCAGTTTTACCAGCGGCGAAGGTGGCCGGATCCTCGGTCAGGATCCGCAGAGTGCCAGGCGGCTCCATGGCCCCCTTTTCAATTCGCAGGCGAACACCGTGGCCAGAAAGGACCGCCACGGACGGGTCATCGGCCGGAAAGATCTTCTCCAGACGGAAACCCAAGGTGTCGGTAAAAAATGGCAAGTCCTGGCGAACGTCGCTGCTGGCGATCCGCACTTCGGCCTCGGTTTTATTATTCATGGTCCGGTTCCACTGTGGTCTGCGACGTCATGGCTTGGGCAGTCTCGAGCGAATGAACTTGGCAATATGCTCGATGGACTGCCTCGCTTCCGGGAGCAGCGGCTCGTGGGATTGGAATACGTGAAACATGCCTTCCCAAACTTCGAGCTTCACCTCGATGCCGTCTGATCGAGCCTTGTCCGCCACACGGATGCTGTCGTCGCGGAGCATCTCGTGCTCGCCAACCTGAATCAGCAACGGCGGGATGCCGCGGTAGTCTCCGAAGACGGGTGAGGCGAGTGGGTTGCGGCGATCCGTCTTCCCGAGGTAAAGATCTCGAAAGATAGGCATGGTTCGCGCACTGATGATCGGATCGGCAACCGTCTTCAACGACTCGCTGGCCAGCGTCCAATCGGTAGTTGGCGACAAGGGAATCCCACCGGCGGGCAGCGATAGCCGGCGGTCGCGGAGGGCTAACAGCGTCGTTAGAGTCAAGCTGCCGCCAGCGGAGTCTCCGGCAATGAACGTCGCCACCGCACGGCCTGGGCCCGACGGCCCATTGGAGACGACCCATTGGTGAGCGGCGACACAGTCATTGAGCCCCGCTGGAAACGGATGTTCCGGGGCCAGTCGGTAGTCAGGTAGTAGTACTGCACACTTGGCCGCCGCCGAAATGTGTGCGGCCAGCGGAAGATAGTAGCCGCCGGACCCCGATACAAACCCGCCGCCGTGCAGATACACCAGCCGCACATCCGGGTCGGCATCCGCCGCCAAAACCCATTCGCAGGAGATCTCCCCGATTTTCGATCGAATGAGCTTGACGTCTTTGATGGTGGGGTCGCGGCGTGAGCCCATCCCCCTGCGCAACTGTTCCAGGTCGAAGTCAGTCGAGCCGAATGGCGTGCGTTTGCGCAATTTTTGCAGGTACGCGACGCTCTCTTGTGAGACGGAACGCGGCTTAACCGCCGGCTCTGCAGAGGGCCGCTTGTCGTCGACGACGTCCGCGCCGACTGTGACCGAGAAGACTAGTAACAACGCGTTGACAAAGTGGTTCATCGCACACTCCGATTTCGTGACCGTCGAGGCAATGATAGCAAACGAAGTTGCTCACACAAAGTTCTACGGCGCAACTCGGTGTCGTTGTGTGAGACCATAAGGTGCTCAAACGACGGCACAGAGACACAAAACTGCGCCCCAAGCGTTCCTGTTGTTAGTTTCGGTTTTTTCAGTCGATGTTCGATGTTCGGGCTGCGGCCGAGATTCTGGGTCTTTGTGGAGGAGCAGTTGCGGGGGTGGCGTGTCTACATCAATGATTGTAAAAACAACTCGATCTCAATTTGTTTGGGTCGTCTCTCATTGATCTAACAACGCATCGGTATTTCGCAGTGAACTCGCTAACCATTCTTGGTGGTGGCAACACCGCCTTCTCTGTTGCGGCCAATCTCACACACCTTGGGCATCGGATCACCCTCTGGGAAATCGCTTCGTTCGAGCACACGCTTGACCCGATTCGAGATTCGAACGAGATCACGCTCGTCGGTGTTGCGGAACAGGGGCCGGCGAAAATCCATCGACTAACGACGGACATCGCCGAAGCACTGAACGCGAACGATTTCGTCTTGGTGATCGTCCCCAGTTATGCGCACGAACCGTTTCTTGAGATGTGCGCTCCGCACCTCACCGCGGATCACACAATCGTTCTAATGCCCGGCAACCTGGGATCACTTACCTGGTCCCGTCGGCTGCGTGAAACTGGCGCCGCGCTGCCGACCTTGGCCGAAGTCGACACGGCTCCGTACGTCTGCCGAAAGACAATGCCAGACACGGCAACGATCTGGGGAGTCGTCACCCAATTGGGTGTCGGCGTGCTGCCCAATACCAGAACCGAACAAGTGAAAGCGAGGCTCAATCTACTCTTTCCGGGTGTCATCGCCTACCCGGACGTGATGGCTTGCGGTTTAAGCGCGATGAACCCGATCGTACACCCGGCGGGTGTCCTCATGAACGCGGGCAGAGTTGAGTACTCGGGAGGCGAGTTCTACTTCTACAAAGAAGGGGTGACTCCGTCCGTCGCCAAGGTCGTCATGAAAGTCGATGAGGAACGCCGCGCCGTCGGCAGTGCCCTCGGATACAATCTCCAACCGGCGAACGAAGCGTTCCACGCCGCGGGCTTCGGTCCCCAGGGTGATATTTGGGAGACGATCAACCGCAGCCGAATGCTGACTGCACTGAAGGCGCCGGGAGCCCTTGAGAGCCGATGGCTGACGGAGGACATTCCCTATGGGCTCGCTAGCTGGAGCTCTGTCGGATCGCAGTATGGCGTCGTCACCCCGACGATGGACGCACTGGTCGACATCGGGTCCATCGTCATGGGATTCGATGGCTGGGCGGCGGCTCGTGACGTCGACAAGCTGGGCATCAAAAACGCATCGCTCGACGCGCTCGCAACTCACCTCGCCACCGGCAGGCACTTGCCGTAGGCTCTCGGGTTCGAACAACGCGTCATCTAACGCCATGATATCGAGATCCTGATTTTCATATCGATCGAGAACGTCATCAAACGGCTGACGACGGTAATCACCGTCCCGTTTCAATGACTTGCGACGCCGAGCTTCGTTTGCGGTGATTGGCCACTGCCACCCCTTTGATACGATTCGGAAACCAGGAACGTTCCGGTGGTGGATTGCCATGCCGAGGCTGCGCGGTTGTCACGGATGTTTTGCCACGACGGGATGACCAGAAACCAGGTAGTTGAACCTGCGGGAAAACGACGACCACCAGCACACGGTAGTCAAGGCGGGAGGTTTTTTCTGTAGGACGCATCGGTCAGTTCCGGCTGATCACCGATTCTTATCGCTTGTGGAATGTGTCACTTCTCACCACAGCGATAACTAGATCCCGTAGGCCGTATCCGTTTTCGGCACATGCCGCGGCTACCTTCTCCACGTCGGCGTGATCTCGCAGGGTCATTGAGCGACCGGTCGCGTAAGTGAGCAGCTTGTCTGTGAGAGCCTCGGCGAATTGATCCTTTCTTGCCAGGAAGATTGTTTTCAGTCCTCGCTCGTCGTCGAATCGCTCGCCCGAAGGTAGTTGGCCGCTACCGTCTACCGGCAGCCTCTTCGAAGTTGTTCCAGGGTATCGTGTTCTGAAACCGCCGATCGGGTCAAAAAATTCGAGGGCAAAGCCGAGAGGATCGATCTTCTGATGGCAGCCAGCGCATGCGGCGACGTGTCGGTGCTGGTTGAGTTGTTCTCGGATGGTCGTCGTGCCCCGTGTATCGGGTTCGATAGGTTCAACGTCCGGCGGCGGAGGGCTTGGCGGAGTACCGAGAATGTTCTCCAGAATCCAAACGCCGCGGACGACAGGCGACGTCTCGATGCCATTGGCCGTGACTGTAAGAACGCTGGCGTGTCCGAGGAGTCCGCCGCGGCGCGAGTTGGCGGGTAAGCGAACCTTTCGTAGATGCTCGCCTTTGACTAGTGGTAGACCATAGTGTTTTGAAAGGGCATCGTTGACGAATGTGTAATCGCTGTCGAGAAAATCCGTGATGGGCCGATTCTCTTCAAGGACATGCCGGAAGAACGCATGGGACTCGGCACGCATCGCTGATTCCAAACGGCTTGTGTAGTACGTTTTGAAAGTTCTCGCGTCCGGTGGCATGCTGCCTAGTTGATGGAGTCGAAGCCACGTGTCCGTGAAGTGCCGTACGAACGCGTCCGATCGAGGGTCCGTGAGCATCCGCTCGACTTGCGACTGCAGTACATCCGGCTCCATCAGCTTTCCCTCGCTGACGGTACGAAGTAACTCGGAATCGGGGACCGAACTCCAGAGAAAATACGAGAGCCGCGTCGCCAGTTGATACGGATTGAGCTCAGCGGCGGCGTCTTCGTTCCCCTCGTCAAGATAAAGAAACCTAGGCGATGCCAGAATGGCCGCGATGCCAGACTGAATTGCTGTAGCTCGATCGGTCCCCGATTCAATTTTGCCATTCACAAAACGGATATAGTGGTCGACGTCGGCGGAGCCGACAGGTGTGCGGAAAGCACGAGTCGCAAAGCGGGTGATCACCGTCGAGATATCGATGTTGCTTGGGTCGGTCTCTGTGCCGTAGATCGTCTGATGGCTCAGAGGCGGCCACTGATCATACGTCGGCCCGTCGATCCTCATGGAATACAGCCGGAGACGCGGGCCGACATAGACGTCGGAAATCAACAATGCGTCGGATGCTTCGATGCGGGCCTTTGCTTTACGTGGGCCATTCGCTCCGACCAGGTCGCTGTTCTTGAAGGAGTCGAAAGAAACAGTGTCGGCGTGGTACTTCTTGCGAATACGCTCGATGGGTCCCTTCGGCGTAAAACCATTGATCCAGGAAAAGAATGGAGTGCTGCCCCGATCCATCCATACGCGAACTCTGTAGTCCTGAGGTTGGTTGTCAGCAAGACCGAAGATCTTAGCCAGCACACGTCCTTCGCTGGCCGTCTTTCCCAATAAATTCGGCGTCGGAGCAATCCAGACGGCCATTTTCAAGGGCTGATCATGGTCCATCGGTAGCATCGTCTTGTTGTACGGATGATCCAGTCGACCGATCGCATCGGCTCGAACCGTGATCGTGTAGTACCCATCATGGGGTGCGCCGTGCTTGCTATAGGATTTCGGATAGTTGGGGTGCCGTTCAATCGCATTGCCATGAGCGACGTCCAGGTATTTATCGTCGACAAGCAACCGCCAGGTCACCGCAGATTTGACCATTCGCGGGCGGCCTCCAAAATCAGTAGGGCCAAAAACGAACGACTGATGCACGGGTTTGTCGCGATTGAAATAAGATGCTTTGTTGACGTACGCCTCCGCCGTTTCAATGTACCGGCGAAGCTGATAGTCGGAGAGAATCAAGGCTTCGCCGTTGTTGTCGAAGCCTTCCGCCTTCGCATCATCCGGGAAGTCGCCCGTGGGATCAAAAATTGCCGTATCGACACCCAACAGATCACGAATTGAATGGAGATACTCGAATCGGTTCAGACGTCGCGTCACCGTTGTGCCTTCAGACTTCGCGTCCGCGGCACTGATTAGTAGATTGGTCAGTTGGCCAATCGCAACTGCAATGGACTCGTTGCTGGGTCGTCTGACGTTGCTCTTTGTCGGTGGCATGTCGCCGCGGTTCATTGCGTTGAGTGCCTCTTTGAGCAATTCGAAGCCGTTGTCGGTGAGCGGTTCGCTGAGCACCTTATCAAATCGTCGATCGGATTTCTGTTTCGCCTCACCATGACATGTGAAACAGTTTGCCTTGAAAAACTGTTTTAGGTTGGCCGGCACTTCAACCGCACCAACACCGTTCGAAGTGAGCGCAGCGGCTAGGCAGGTGGCCAGAACTAGGTGCCGCATTACGCGATCTCCAATCCACTGAGGGTGCCAGTGGACCGACCGAATTGATCGACCTCCATCCCAAATCGCTGCAGCATCGATAGAAACAGATTGGAAGCTGGTGTTGCGATTTGGCGTCTCTTATCCTTCTCGAACGTCAGGTGATTTCCGTGCCGAAAGCCGCCGCCTGCAAGCAGCAATGGCAGGTCGCGATTGCTGTGCGAACTCGCGTTGCCCATGCCACTGCCCAGCAATGACATCGTGTTATCGAACAGAGTCTTGCCGTTCGGCTCCGGTACAGACTTCAGCAAATCCAGAAATCGCGAAAACTGTGCTGTGTGGAATTCCTCGATAACAGTCAGTTCATCTAGATACTCAGGGACTTTGCCGTGATGGGTTAATTGATGGTAACCACGTGTAATCGCCAGCCCACCAAGGTTGCCGCCCAGGTCGCCGATGGCCAGAGTGACGATGCGTGTGGAGTCGGTTTGCAAAGCAAGCTTGATGAGGTCGTAATACAGCGGTACACGTTCGACGAAGTCGAGCGAGTCGGCCGCTGTCGGCAGGGCATAATTGACTGCCGGCTTCGGTTTGTCGAGCCAGGCGCGCGTTTGTGTCAGTTGCTGCTCAACCTGGCGAATGCTCGTAAAGTACTCGCTCAGCTTCTCGCGATCTCGATGGCCAACGTTCTTCTGCAGGTAGTCGGCATCCGTCTTCACCAGGTCGAGAATGCTCTGATGTGTCGCCAATCGGCGATCGATCTGACGCCGTTGAGATTGGTCCGTGGCGTGGAATAGTGCCGCAAAGATCGTACTCAGCTTTTCAATAGGAGGAATTGCCACACCCGCACTGGTCCACGATATCATGTTGTTGCCGCCACCTCCGGGCGTCAGCTGCAATGAGGGGTAGCGAGTGGATTGACCGGAAAACTGTGCCGCCTTTTGATCCAGCGAGATATTCGCCTCAGGCAACCCTCTAGCGTTCTTCGACAGTACGCCCGAGAGGTAAGCATGGATGCCGCCGTGGCCACCCTGTGCATCGCCGCGATGATCGAGCTGTGAGAAGATCGTGAAGTCATTGCGATGTTGCTTGAGAGGTTCAAGCAATGAGGGCAGACGGTATGCAGTCCCCGTCTGGGTAGGGAAAAACAATTTCGGAACGAAGCCAAAGTTGATTCCGACACAGACCATACGCATCGGCACATTCGTGCGGCTACTTGGCCCCGCCATTGCGTCCAGATACGGCAGCGCCAAGGCAACCCCGCCGGCACCACGTAAGAACGTCCGTCTGTTGATCGATCGAAAGCTCGCCATATCCGATTTTCTTCGTGTCATGCCAATTCACTGAAGACCACGGCGATAAATAGGTACTCACGCAAGGTCACAAAGTGCCAGTTTGCACTCCATCAAAGTGCCGATCTCGACCCAGTATAACCCGATCGCGGTTGGGTGCCGAGGGTCAACGGGTCTTATCGAAAGCCATTTGTGTCGGCGACTTCGTATCGCTTCTCTGCGTGAGGCTAGAAATAGGTGCTCACACAAAGGCACGAAGGAGATGAAGGACGGTGATCATCAAGGTCAGCAACGTGGTCTTTCGGTGTTCAGATGTTCGGAACTTTCGTCGATTTGAAACCGGATAGCGCCTTCGGCTCAAATCCGCATTGCCTTGCAACGGAGGACAACGCCCCGCGGCTAGCAGTCTGCCCGTGGCACTAATAGTCTATCCATGTTCACGAAAACGCACCTGTCCGGCATTTAAAGTTCTCGGAAGCCGCGTATCTTACTTAGATAGAACACGCTGTAGTTTCCGTACGACCAAATATCTGAGTAGAACCTGTCATCGTCTGTGCGATTCTGCCGAGACTGGCTGTACCGTAACTTTCACTAACCTTCGATTTGTATCGAGTTTTGTTGGCGTTTATTGGAATTGAAAGGGCTGAGACGTGAAATTGGGAAGAATCACAATGCTCTTCCTTGCGCTCGGATGCGTTGGTCAAGTCTCGGCGCGAGCTCCTTCGGGTCGGCCTTTCCTCATTTGCCGGTGGTCTCTAGAAGAATCCGTGAACGCACAAGGAAATCGCAGTGCCAGACGGTCCGAGGCGGAGTGTTCAGAGCTTAGTTTTTTGCGGGGGCAAACGACCTCTGTCGTTGACCAAAAGTCAACGAGCCCGTCAGACTATTTCGCCTTGGCCGCATTCAGCGAACGAGGTTACGACGTTTCTAATTGTGATGTTCCGTCCTGTGGCTGCGGCATAGCAGCGTGTGGTTGCTCAGACTGTAGTTGGTTAGACCGTCTCTTGTCCGGCGACAGCTGGCTTACCCTGGACGCCGCTTACCGCAACGAAGTGTTTAGTAACACACGCGGCGGACTCAATACCATGGACGCCACACGGTACACTGGCCGTGTCGACGCTTTGCTTACGGCTGATCTGGATTGTTTTTTGACGGGCGGCGTCTTCGTCATCCACTTCCAGTCGCTACATGGTGAGGGCATCACCGATCAACATGTTGGGGCCCAGCAACGAATCAGTAACATCGACGGGAATCCGGGTTCGGGATTCGATATGACACAAGTGAGTCAGTATTTCTGGCAACGAGGGTTTGTGGATGGTCTCGTGACGGTCAAACTCGGCAAGATTTTAGCCGACTCTGAATTTGCCGGTACGACACTGGCTGGCGATTACATCAATGCATCGTTCGGCTGGACGCATTCATTGCCTTTGGCCGCTTATCCAGATCCGACCGCCGGCGTCGTCACCCATGTTCAGCTGACCGATGCGACGGGACTCAAGATTGGCGTGTTTGATGGTGCTCCCGACGGTCGCAACTGGGGCTTCTCCGGGACCGGCGATGTGGAGACTCTCTTCGAGTTACGCCGTCAGCATGACTGGCGATGCATGCCCGGCGATATCCACGTCGGGCTCTGGTACCACAACGGTTCGTTCGCGAACCAAGGCGGTGGTGGTAATCTTGCCGGTAACCACGGCGTCTACTGTGGACTCAGTCAACAACTGACACGCGAGTGCTGCGATGACGACCAAGGTCTCGGAACGTTCGTCCACTTTGGTTGGGCACCCGAAGACCGTAATCGCGTTGAAGAATTTTTGGGCGGTGGTCTGATCTACCGAGGTCTCTTGTGCGGACGCGACAACGACACCATCGGTGTCGGAGTTGGTACGGTATTGTTCAGCGACGACTTGGTAGCACCGCTTGGTGACGAAACCATCTTCGAGCTATTCTACAAAGCTCGAATTGGAGAACGGCTGGTTGTGCAACCTGACTTCCAGTACTTTTCCAACCCGGGCGGACAGTATCCCGACTCGGTCGTCCTCGGCATGCGGTTTGAGATGACTCTGTAGGTTTGTGGATCGTTGTCCGAAAATCAGTGCACGGACGAAGCAGTTCTCGAGCCATTACAGTCCGCGGTGGCCTTCAGTTGCTTTGTCTTGTGCTATTCGGTCAGTTAGCGACTACGTCGAGTTCCCGACGTGTACCAGGCTCGGAGCACTCTGGCTCGGCGTGGTGAGACGGTCCATCCGTGAGTTCGTGCCGAGCCGCTTCCGACAAAGATCGGCGTTCCATGATGCCAAACGTAGTTGCCCGACGCCGCCTGTGCATTGTCTGAAACGGTGGCGATCGAGGCGACTGCAAGCAGTGCGGCGATAATAAAGTTTCTCATTGTTGAATCTCCTGGGGTGTGACGGAAGAAAGAACTTCTGGAACGAACTCTGAATTGGTCGTCTCTCACGACGCTCGTCTCTGGATGATCAGCAAAAGTCGTGCCGATATCCGGCTGCCCAACGCCTGCCGCGCTCGATCGTTCCTGCAAGCCCCAGCGTGCATCATAGTTGCCCGGCGAACAATCTGCATGACATTGGTCGTCCATCGCCGACAGATTGTCTCGGCGGGAGAGCAGACCGAGTGGAGTAGAACACCGGCACCCATCGCGGGGACGTCGGACCGTTTGTGACGATGATTAGCATTGTCCTGGTAACGAATTGGACGCAACGTCGCGCACGTTGGAACAATCGCCAATCCGGCCGCCGCGTCAGACACCGTATCGTGCCGATCTACCGACTGACCATTGGTCGCGATTGGCTCGACATGTGGCAACGATCGTTCGTTCGGTTTGTCCGCGATTCTGTTCAATAACGGCGGGTGCATTCTCTCACCTGGCATCTGCTCGGCAAACACTGGCAGAGCCAGTGCCACAGATTCCGCGTGCCAGCAAAAACCACCACTACGATCGATTCAACGCGGTTTGGAAGGCAGTGATCCGAGCGGGCATTGGTCCAGGTGGCTTGAGCGCATGATCACCTGGGACCGTTGTTACTTTTAAGATGATGCAACGCGGTCCGGGCTGTGCCAGAGCAGCAGCCACGCCGTCTTTCCATGCTGGCAAGCTGTCGAACTCGCAGACACTTTCAAACCTTGCCGCCCGAGCGAAGTCCGCAAGTTGTATTGGGCTGTCGGCCGTCGCCAGTTTTTGGCCGCCGGTGGTTTCAAAGTTTCCGTTGTCGATGACGATCCCCGTGAAGTTCGGACTCTTGCTAACCGCCACAGTGACGAGCGAACCGAGGTTCATCAACAGACATCCGTCACCGTTCAGTACCAGCACTTCATGATCCGGCCGCGCCAACGCGATTCCCAATCCGAGTGAGAATCCGCCTCCCATCGTCGATGGAACGTAGTGGAAGTCGAGAGGATGATCGGACTGACTCATCCACTCTCTCGCTGCACTCATCGTGGTGACGACCACCTGCTCGCCGCGCACATCAGCTAACACTTGCAGTGCGCTCGCCAGCGTCATGGTAGGGCTTGTCTCCACTACATCGCTCCCTCAGCAATCAAGCCGACGCCCGGCTTGCCGGCCACCTGACAAGCCCGGTAATGATCGACCAGCTTTGGTAGGTCGTCGCACCCGTTGATCAATTCGTACCCAATTCCCCAGGCGTCCAGGATCGGTTCGACGAACTTCTTTGCGGTGTCCGCAGAGTCTTCGACCAAATAGCTGCGGTAACCAATGAGGGCGAACAGCGGTAATTTTAGGTCGAACAACACATTGCGGAGCGCGTCACCCGACTCAAACAACCCAGTGGACTGCATCATGACCAAGGGCGATTTTCCGCCCAGAAATAACCCCGCAGCCAAAGGCCAGGCCTCTCCTTCACGGCATACCCGTAGTAGGTCGAAGGAGACCGATCGTTCCAGTGCTTCTTCCCATTGACCCAGTGTCGTGTCCGGTAACCAGATGACATGGGTTGTACCCAGCTCGCTGACGGTCGTTTCAATTTGATTGCCGAGAATCACGCTAAGAAAACCCTTGAATCGTAGCTGGGACGTCCGGACGTTTATTTTAGGCGAGGTCCAGAATACCAGCCGGCGGCAATCAGGAGAAGAGACGGGTAGCGGGCGCGCTGTTTGCCGCAACAGTGGGCTGCGTTAAACTGATGTCCTGATCACCGAGAGGAAGGTGTCCGTGACGCAGCAAGCAATGGATCCACAGGAAAACGTTCATCCCGCTTTGGACGGGTTGACGGTTCTCGACGTTTCTCGTGTACTGGCCGGCCCGTATTGCAGCATGATTCTGGCCGATCTGGGGGCCGATGTGATCAAGATCGAGCGGCCGCCAGCAGGCGACGATACGCGTGCCTGGGGACCACCCTTTCTGGGCGATCCGAGTCAGGGACTGAGTGCCTATTATCTCTCCGTGAACCGGGGTAAACGCAGCGTCTGTCTCGACCTGAAGAGTCAGGGCGGGCGAGACCTTTTTCTGGCGATGGTGGCGCAGGCGGATGTGCTGGTTGAAAATTTCGCCCCCGGCGTTGCGGATCGTTTGGGATTGGGTACCGACGTCATTGCCGCAGCCAACCCGCGGATTGTCCACGCGTCGATTACGGCCTTTGGCGAGGAACCCGGGTCAGGCTACGATTTGGTGATCCAGGGGATGAGCGGCCTCATGTCAATTACCGGTTCAACGGACGGCCCACCGACGAAAGTCGGAGTGGCGATCACCGACGTAATCGCCGGCCTGCAGGCATCCAGTGCGATCTTGGCGGCAATCGTCGCCCGTCAGCGCAGCGGGCGTGGCGACCATATTTCGGTGAGCTTGCTGGGATCGGCAGTCGCAGCCTTGGTCAACGTAGGGCAGTCGTACCTGGTCAGTGGCAAACCACCTGGCCGTTGGGAAAACGCTCACCCACAAATTGTCCCGTACCAACTTTTCGCGTCGGCCGACGGTTTTTTTACCGTCGCCGCGGGAAACGATAAACTATTCACCAAGCTGTGCCAGGTAATCGGAGAAGTCGATTTGGCCGCGGATGCGAGATTTAATACCAACCCGCTGCGGGTCGCCAATCGAGAGGAGCTAATCACGATTCTCGAACCAATTTTCGCAGCGAAATGCACGAACGAATGGCTCGACGCGCTCCGCGCAGTGGATGTTCCCTGTGGACCCGTCTCCAGTCTGCCAGAGTTGTTGGGCCAGGTGCAACAACCAGCCGGCGTCGAAATGCTCGAGTTGGTAACATCCTCTGGAGAAAGTTACAAAACCGTCGGGCCAGCAGCCCGGTTAAACGGTCGCTGTCGTGACATGAAACCTGCGCCACTCGTCGGCGAGCATACGGAACAAGTACTGAGCGAATTGCTTGGCCTCGACGGCGACCGGATCGAGCAATTGCGTGACGATGGCGTCATCCGATGAGCAGCCGTTGCGGCCATTCGTTGCCGAACTACGAAAGAGAGAAGGATCGAAGAAATAATGAGCGCAGACAATCGTGAACAAGTGATGGCCGATGTGGAACGGTACTGTGAAGAACTCCGCCCCATCGAAGAGCTCTGTTATCTCGAACACCGCTACAACAGCGACGCGATCACGCTCGCCAAAAAGCACAACTTGCTCGGCATTCACATGCCGACGCAATACGGGGGTCGCGGCGCTGACCTCATGACGTACATGAAGGCTCTGGTGCGAATCGGCCGCGAGGGCACGGGCGTGCGCACGCTTTTCTCTGGCCACTGCTCCATTGGCCAGACGCCCATCATGGAGTGGGGCGATGAGGAGCAAAAAAAGCGGTACCTGTCCGCGTCCGCGAGCGGTGACAAGATTTTGGCCTTTGGTTTGACAGAACCGGACGCTGGGTCCAATCCTCTCGAAATGCAGATGACCTATCGCCGAGATGGTGACCGGTTTCTTCTCAACGGAGTCAAGTATCTAATCTCCAACGGCGGAATCGCCGACGCAATTGTGACGTTTGCCTATCCGGAAGAGCGGATGGATCGCATCAGTGCTTTCATCGTTGACACGGCTGGACCCGGTTTCGAGTCGGAGGAGCTCTCCGCTAAGTTGGGCTTACCGACATCGAACACGGCCATGTTCGAGTTGTCGGATCACCCAGTGCCGGTCGAGAACTTGCTGGGAACGGAGGGTGATGGTTTTCGCATCGCGCTGGCAACGCTGCGAAGCGGTCGATTGAGTGTCGCGGCCGGTTGTCTGGGAGTGATCGAGGATTGTCTTCAGGAAACTCTCGACTATGCCCGAGCGCGCACGCAGCACGGCAAAGCGATCGCGCGTCACCAGTTGGTTCAAGAACACATTGCCTCGATCGAGATAGCCCGTCAGTCGAGTGAGTGTTTGCTGTTGACGAGCGTCGAAGCAAAAATGGCCAGCGACGCGGAACCAGACGATCAAGATCTTCTCAATCGCGCGGATTTACTTGCGGCTGAGGCAAAGTACTTCGTTAGCAACGCCGCTTGTGAGGCTGCAGACCGTGCCGTGCAGGTCTTCGGCGGTCGAGGATATTCCGAACTCTTCCGTCCGGGCCGCCATTGGAAGGATGTCCGCGTCTGTCGAATCTACGAAGGAACCGACGAGATTCTCAAACTGAAGATCGCCGCCGCCCTACTGGGGAAACAATATCAGGCGTTTCGTTGAGTCGCGTGCTGGATCTTGGGGTAGAGCCGCAGAGTTCGTAACCCGATGCGTAAGCGAGGGCTGCAATTTGCGTCATCCCTCTTGACGCTTCGGGTTATCTCGAAGTGGGCTACAAGCAACTAACACATTGACACTACTCGCCCCATTCTCGCAGCTCGGCGATGGCACATGAGGCGAC
>DUDC01000253.1:54055-78302 GCA_012959465.1 Planctomycetaceae bacterium | reverse complement strand
GAATTCAGGATGGCCCACACTATATCTTCCGCTCGCTCGCGCCAAGCATCGGCAAGCGATTGAGTCGGTGGATCACCACGACGTGCTTTCTGTTCCAGCTCCATTTTTATCCTCGTCGCTTCGGCGGAAAGGTGGTTGGACCAAGAAACGGCGGAATGGTAAACACTAACAAAAGGATCGTACTGAAACTCGGAGACGCGTCTTTCCTCAAACCCTGACGTCACGAATTCGACGAATGGTGCAGCCTCTGCAGATGTGGGACGCCGGGAGAGTACCCGCAGGAAGACCTCTTCGATCAGTTCTTCAGGAGAGGCAACTTGGTGACACAATTCCGTTAGGCGGCTGTTGTCTGACAACCGACAAGTTCGGTTTCCCAGGATGCCGTTGGCCAGCACCATCGGTTGCAACACGGTGGCCGTCTCTTCTCGAATGGTCATCGGATTGGGTCTGGCATCACGCCAGCCGTAGGCTAGTAAGACATCGACAACACTCTGCGCTACGGGCAACGCCAATGCCGGCCGATCTCGTTCGTTTGACAGGCCGGTGAAATGCCATCCGCGATTTGGCAGTCCCAAGTTGAGGAAGGTACTGGACCCGCGCCGTCCTTCCGGATCCAAAGTCAGCGGTTCGGTGTCCATCGACTTACCGCTAATAACGAATAGCGAGTCAACGAGTTGTTCGGCCGACATGCGTCGGCGAAGTGGTTGATTCAACCGAGCGCGGTCGACATCTGGGCCGTTGTCTGCCGGATGGCGTTGATAGATCTCCGACTGGAATACCAACTTGGCTACCTGCTTCAGGTCGTAGTCGTTTCGAACCAACTCACTCGCCAGCATGTCGAGGATCTGCGGGTGCGAAATCTCGCGATTGGTCCAGTCGTCGACAGGTTCGACAAATCCCCAGCCGATGTATCGGTGCCACAAACGGTTGGCGATCACTCGTGCGAACCGCTCGTTATCGGGCGCGGTGATCAAACTGGCCAACCGTTGCCGCGAGTCGGCTGCATCGTCGGCCCACTGCAGGGCTGCATCGGAGCTAACCAATTCGGGAAACGGCCATTCCGGAGCGACTAGGTCACCGGGTTTCAGCGACGACTCAACCGCTGGCTGAGGTCCCGACTCGCGTTTCGGGACGCTGCTTGTCGAGGGTAGCTTGATTTTTCCCTTGTGCAACATGGCCGCCACCTCAAACAGGTCGCGGTGTTGAAAAGGATGAAACGGCGCATCATGACAACGCGCGCACTTCATTTCTATACCGAGAAAGGCCTGGCTGAGCACATGAGCTTTGGCGGCCATCGGTACATCGTTTTGAGTCGCCATTTCGAATCCGGCTGGCCCGCCATCGTACTTGCCGCCACCCATCATGATCAGTTCGGTTGCGAATCGGTCGATGGCCTTGTTGTCGAGAAACGACTCGTAAATCCACCAACGGAACGGTCCGGTATTGTTCAGTTTTGGTTTGAGGATTCCTGGATTCTCTGCCAACACATCTTGCCAGTAACTAACCCAGTGGTCCGCCCACCGCGGGTCAGACAGATACCGGTCGATGGCCCATCGTCGCCGCCCGGCCGGCTGGTCGAGGTACTCGCCAATCTCCTTGCGAGACGGAACCACGCCCACGGTATCCAGGGCAAGACGCCGGAGGAACTCGAGATCATCGAGAGATTCTGGAATGGTACGGAGTTCGGCGGATGCGTCCAGTTGACGGTTGATCTTCTCGACGCTCGTGGTCGCGGTATCGTCGGTAGTTGACGTGCTTCGTGCAGCCAGCCACCGCCTCGCTCGTGCGTGTCGAGTGTTCCAATAGTCGTCCGTGTTGGCATAACCCGTCAAGCGGCGTTGGCGTTCCCACTCACGGAGTTCCGATTCCGATTCGTGTAATGCAGTTAACCAGCCCGCCTGGTCGAGCTCGACCGAGGTTCGCGGCGCAAGCAGTTGGACCGGACCGTCGTCGGACGACCAGCCGACAAACAAGACGCCCAATTCGGATCGCAGTCCTTTTCCGCCGACGATCGTATCCACACGGATTTGATGTAAGCCAGCATCAAGTTCGACGGTCACTTCAATCTGCCGATGACCTGCGGGAACGGGTGGGAGGTCTCCGCTGTTTGGCAATTCGGGCACGGATTCATGGCCACTCGCATTGCGGGACATAAATGACTGCTCAGCGACCAGTCGGCCATCAACATACAGTCGCGTAGCATTCTTGGCTCGCACAATAAAGCGGTGAGGACCAGCAGCGAAGAGACGTTTCGTCGCACCGCGCGCCAAGATCGTCGTTGGTGGCGTACCAATCAGTCCATTTTTGTCGTACGTCTTTGGTAGGCGCGACAACCCGAAAGCGGGTAGCGTAAACCTCGATCGCTCGACCGCGGCCTCGGTCGCCCAACTTCGGTCGGGGAGCGGAGCGAGTGTACGGACCAAGACGGCATCGGCTGGCACCTCGTCCCAATCGACGGCAATCGGTGGAGGTAATTGTGTCGACTCGAAGTGAGTGGCAACTTCGTCGGCCGATAACTGGCGACGATAAAGGGCGATTTCATCGAGTCCGCCGCGAAAAGTACTCGATGCACTCTGGCCCATGGAAGAACCGATCCATACTTGGTCATTATCGACGAATGGCGGCTCCGCAACGTTGCCTCCCATGTCCCAAGTGCCACTGCTTATTCGCCCATCGATGTAGGCAACGGCAGACTTCACGTCGTCAAAGCGAAAAGTAAAGACGATGTGATGCCAACCACTGTCGGCCAGTACGCCTCCGTTCGAATTCCAGCGATGAAAACGTTCGGCGGATTTCGTGCGGCCGCGGTAGAGAAAGCTGACGCGCAAGAGCCCATCGACGTTGCGAAGTCGCAGTGCCCAGTTCTGATTATCCGTTTTTGTGCCCGGGTTTCCCGTACGCCCTTTGCCGATAATGTACGTCTGTTGACCGACCGGGCATGTACCAGGTGCAACCCAAGCCTCAATCGTGATCGCGTCCTCAATTCCAAAGTCGAAGCAGCTCATGTCACCTGGATCATCGTACCGCAGCGATGCTCCTCCGCTCTCGATAAAAATCGACGGATTAGACTTGCCGAAGAGGGGGAATCGCACGGCCGTTGGGCCGGGAAGTTCACGGACGATCGAACCGTGTGGGCTCGCTGCAAGTGGCGACGTTGTGTCGGTGATCAAGCCGTGATGGTAGTTCTTCGCATTACCCGAGAAACTCCAGGTTGCCGTTGGTTGCGACCTCGCCACCCGCTTCTGGTATTCGGTTGCCGGTTCAACACCCAATAGGTAACTGGGGACTAGGACCGGAATGACTACGCAGGCAAGTGAAAACAAGTTGCGCATGGGGAGTTTCCAGGCGGGATAATCGGCCTCTGTGAATATCCTAGGATACTCGCGGTCCCCGACACGAGTCAATCGATACGAGGGTCGGCCTAAAATCAACCGAATGGGTTTAGACGCGTTAGAGTCGGGTCTTGTGCCTATCTCAAGGGGAGATTTTGAATACCCGAGGCTAGCGTCTTCGGTTCATGAGCTTGCTTTGACCAACATTTGGCCGACAACATACGTGGTCGCGACAAAGGAGAGTGAGAAGAGGACGAGACCACTGAACATGACGGTCAATTGTTGGGGCAACTTGTTGCCCCAATGGGCACTCAACGCAAGTAAGAAACCGCTCAGCCAAAACAGGCCGATGGCCGACGCGAGACCGGCCCGCAGCAGCGGCACTGCTCCGCCCGTCAAAGCAAGCGGGATCGCAATGCTAAGAAAGATCCACAATATAGTGCGAAATTGGAATTGCATTCAGCTGATTCTAAGTAGGTTGTTGTCAGCATTCAATCGCCGACGCCCAGGTCGGTGCACGCACTCTCGACAATTAACTCACACTCTTGTCGCTCATGGCGTTCAAGTTCGTGAAAAAACTTGTCGAATCGGACGGGTACCAGTGTTGTCACGACGGCTAGTTTGCCTGCGCGAAACAGTGAGTCGGCTTCATCGCAGATCTCGACAATCTCACGGTACAACGAATTGTGCTCTTGACGCAACACCTCCGCTCTGCGGCACAGCGCCGGTTGGACGTTTGCCGGCGAGTCGAAATAGCCATAGGCCTCTTCGAGGGAAAATTGGAGGGCGAGCAGATCTCGCAGTTGTTCCAATCGGTCCACGAGCGTGTGGCATTCTGAACGAATCGAAATTGGAGCAGAACATTGCTGACGTAAGTTCGCCACACAGTCCCACAGTTCCGCGTTGACCTCCTTGATTTCTTGCAGGAAGGCAGCATTGACAGTGATATGACCAGCGGCATTTTCCACCTGCGACTTGGCCGGGGTTGATTGTGAAATCAACATGATGTCCTCCAGTCCAGCAAAGGAACGAATGGTGTGCCGAAATCCAACCGTCATTATCGACACGCTCCCCCGGACCACCGAATGGTGCCCCCCAAGGGAATTGGCATTTACATGGGCGAGCCGTGCGACCTGGCGAGATCCGCCCGACTCGTACGCCCGCTTCCTGCAAACAACAAAAAAACTCCTGCGCAACGCTAGACTGCGCTGAAACAGGAGTTCGGTTGGACAAGATCAGTGAAGGCGTGTGAATCCTTCAGACGTTTAAGCTAAGTCGGCGGCCAAGTCGTGTCAACAGAATTCGTCAGTCCATGGTTATGCCTGGATCCCCCGCTGGCGGCATCTTTTTCTCGTTCGATTTGTCGCTGTCCGGTTAGAAATCGGACGCATCCGGAGCAAACCGCTCGCGCTCTCACGCCTCTATTTTCACAGCCGATGCTCCATTCGTTTGGTCACTTTCCGACGGGAATGGCGAAATCGCCTTTCATGTCGCGCCAAACGCAGTGAATGTGATTGGCGGGATTTCCAGCAGCGTCAGGTTGTGTGTTGACGAATTCGATGAGAAACGTTGGTCCTTGAATTCGATAATAGTGACCGATGCCTGGCTTTTTGGCGCCTGCCCAGGCGAAACGGATCTTCACTGGCCCGGCTTCGCGAATCGCCTCCATGCGTTCCATGGCCACGTCTTCGGGTAGCCAAGCTGCGTACGCTTCAACCAGTTTGCGAATCACATTGACTTGTTCCTTGGTGAGCTTCGAGATAGCCAGACCCACAGCCGCGTCTTGTGGGGGCTGAGCCTCTCCGGCGGCGCGAATTTCCCGTGGTGCTTTGTCGGCGATCACGGCTACTTTCAATTGCTCTTCGTCCAACATCTGGATCAACTTGAAGGCGAGCAATTCTTCGTCGGCCAGGATGCGGGTGCCCTTTTTGATGCTGCTCTCGGTTTCGTTCATCACTACCCCTGGATTAGCCGCGAAAAAAGTCGGGGTGGATGACGTCACTTCGTTGTTATCGACGACGAAATTCAACGACATATGGTGACCCTCGATGCTCAGGCCCCATTTGCTATCAGCTGCCGCTTTGCCGAAAACGGTGAAATAATAACGTTCAGTATCGCGGATCGGTCCACCGCTGCGTCCTTTTTCCAATGCGGCCAACAAGCCTTCCATCTCCATGATCGTCTTGGCTGTCTTGAATCCGGCTTCACTCATGCAGTCTTGCAACAACTTCAACGCTGTTTTTCGCTGCCCGGCGTTCATGTGTTTGATTTGCAGGCCCTTCCGCTCTTTCTTGGGAATGAAGTGCCATCCCAATCGCTGCTCGTCGTCGTAGCCCATGCTCGCTGTTTTCAACTGGTCGTCGTCCAGTGACTCAAGAAACGCCGTGGCGGACTTGGTCATGTTTGTTCCGGTGACGGAAGCCCGATAAGCAAACCAGCCGATGTTGATGGCCACAATTGCCAACACAAGAGAGGTTCGCACCAGGGTCTGCGTGCTTTTCGACATGAATGTTAATCCTCGGCGATCTAAGAACGGGCGTGGTCAAGTTGTCGCACTCCTGAACATCAGTCGCTCAGGTAAGTGGACACGCCAATATACTAGAAGTCGGGCCGAAGGGCGAACGGGCGTCGATTGCGAGATCCAAACAGAATGCCGATCCTCCTGGGCCGACGAGAGTCCATCTTATGAGTATGATGATGTGAATGAACTGGAACGTGTTACGGGCAGTTCTTCCACCGGCATCCTCACTTTTATCGAGGAAAAGAGTGTCAACGACGATTCGAATTCGTATAACTTGCACGTCGTGTGATCGGGCGCGTGGCGAAGATCTGGAGGGACTTCTGCGTGCTGCCGGGCACCTGCGACGTCAGGCCAAGCCTGATGTCGATCTGATGTGGGAGCTGCTCACTTCTGTCACGCCAACACTCGCCTGCGATGAGTGCGGCGCGACGGTGACGGTCGAGCAGGATGTTTGGGAAGACGAAGGCGAAGGGTGGCTCGAGGCGAAACGATGCCAGCGATGCCGAGAGATCATTCCCGTCGAACGAGTCGAGTTGTTTCCGGATGAGGTGTTGTGCGCAGTCTGCCGTGGCGCTGTGGATGCGGGAGACCAGGACGATGTTTCTTACTGTTCTCGTTGTGGTTCTCCCACCGAGTTGCGTCCGCGAATGACCTCCGGAATCACCCGTTATGTCGAATTTTGTACTGCATGCGGTCGTTAGCATGTACTCTTCAAGCACTCGATGTGTGACTTGTCACGACGTGTCGTTCACTCTGCGATGCCTAACGCTGAGCTGTCTCTGTTTGCTGGTGGCGGTCGCTTGTCGTCCCAACGCAGAAGTGCCGGCGGGTTGGGATGATCTCTCTAGTGTCAAATCAGATGCTCAGTTCGATGCGTCCCCTTATGATGTCGACGAGTCAATTGTCTTTGCCAAGCTCACCAATAACGATAAGTTGTTGGCTGTCGTGGGCGGCGAACAGTGGCGAGCACTGAGAGTGGAACAAGGCGAGCTCACCGATGCGGGATTGCGTCACCTGGACCGATTTCCTGAATTGGCAGAGATCGTGCTGCGAAATTCACCGATCACCGACGTCGGCGTGAGCGAGATCGCCAAGCTCAACTCGCTGCGAGTCGTCAATTTGCCGCACGCCGAAATCACCGATAAGGGTGTTAGAGAGCTGGCTGAACTGCCGAACTTGGAACTACTGCGACTCGGCTCATCCAAAATCACAGACCGCTCACTCGAAATATTGCGGGAGAGCCACTCGCTTAGGTTTCTGCATCTTATTAACGTGCCAATTTCGGACGATGGACTACAGACGCTCCATGGGTGGCATCAATTGGAGTCGCTCTACCTGGATGGTGCTGAGGTTACCGGTCGAGGGGTTAGTCAGTTGTTAATGACGTGTCCCGATCTCCATCTTCACCTCGACCAGCAGCATCACGACTTGGATCCGAGGAAGGGTCACGAGTAAGGGTGTCGACGAACCGCTGACTGTCTCGTCCGTCACTCGATGAGGTTACTTCAGGCGAATCTTGACCGTTGAAATGCGACCTTGGAATTCGAGAGGCATCGGGTACTCGGCCACGTGTCCGTTGAGGTCGGTGCCGACCTGAAGTCCATCGATCGGCATGACGGTGAGCAGGCCCGGCAACTTTCCAATGCCTATTTGGCTGCCATCTACCATGAATTCTACTTCGGCATTGGCTTTCCATTTTATTTGGATCTGCACCTCATCGCGCGAACGCGACGGCATTTTTTCCGAGACTTGGGAGAGTTTCCCGCCACGCCGCACGGCGAAGAACAACAGCCCTTTGTCCAAGTACAAACTATAGCCGTGATTCGTGCCTCCCTGGGCAACGATCACGCCATTCAGTTCGTCGCCAGCAACGTCTGCAGTAATCTCGAACGGTTTGTTGCGAATCATAGGCGACTTGCTTTGGTCGAGGTCGGTGTTCTGGCCGAGTCGAAACTGCTTCTTCGTGCTGAACTTGACCTGCTTCACCGCTCCCCGCCATGTTCCCAGGGGCAGGACGTTGGCTCGTTTTGCATAGCGTTCCCAGAGCGCATTCAACTCGGATACGCGCGGTGGATGGGTGTCCGCCAAATTATTCAGTTCACTGCGATCGACGGCTAGGTCGTACAATTCCCAGGGACGATTCTCCTTGGCCACCAACTTCCAGTCGCCAAGTCGCACTGCCCGATTGCCCTCGTGCTCCCAGAACAGAGGCGATTTGCGACCGCGTTGTGGTTCCGACCACGCCGACGAGAGACTAGTTCCCTCCATCGGGTGAATTTCTTGATCCCCCAACTGTTTGGGATACTGGGCACCAGCGATTTCAACGCAGGTTGCCATGATGTCGACCAGGTGCGATGGACGGCGGACAAGTGCACCGGAATTTTTGATTTGCTGCGGCCAATGCGCGACCAATGGCGATGAGATGCCACCTTCATGCACAAAATGTTTGTATTCACGAAACGGCGTATTGGAAACGTGCGCCCACTCGATGCCGTAGGCGATGTACGTGTCCTCTGGTCCCGGCATGATTCCTGGGCCCTTGAGTGTGGGAATACCGCGTCGGTTCTGCGGTGGTATGACGTCGGTTCGAATAGCATCGTCCCGAATGACAGGTAAACTCGGTTCGACGGGGCGTTTGAATTTACCTTGACGTCCGACGGATTCTTGACAGCCACCATTGTCCTGCAGGAACAAGATCAATGTGTTGTCGAGCTGTCCGTTATTCTCGAGGGCCTCGACGATTTGGCCGATTCCCTGGTCCATGCTGTCGATCATTGCAGCGTAGACTTCCATGCACCGTTCTTCCCACTGCCGGTTCTTCGCCGCCGCCCAATCGCCCACAGGCGGCGTCATTTTCGCGGACTCGTCAATCAGTCCCATCTCTAACATCCGCTTACGTCGAGCTTGGCGAACGGACTCGTAGCCCCCTTTGTACTTGCCGCGATACTTGGCGATATCATTCGGCAGCGCGTGCATCGGCCAATGAGCGGCTGTGTATGCGACGTACAGGAAGAACGGACGATCCTGATCGCTTTCGAGCCGTTGATGCTCGTTGATGAATCGCACTGCGTGGTCGCTAATAGCATGGGTATAGTAATACGTCTCCGGTTGATACTCGGTATCCTTGAACGGCGAGATCATCTGATTGTCACGGGTCAGCGTACCGGGATCAAAAAAGCTCCCGGCGCCAGTGATCGTGCCATAGAAGCGATGGAAGCCGCGTTGTAATGGCCAGTTGTCCTTTGGACCTTCTGGTCGAGTCGCCTTGGTCATGTGCCATTTTCCGGACATGTAGGTCGCGTATCCGGTGGAGCCCAGAACTTCGGCAATCGTGACACATTGACGGTTCAGGTCGCCCCGATATCCATCGTGGCCGCGATCGGTTGTCATCCAACCAATACCGGCCTGGTGAGGGTAGAGCCCGGTGACCAGAGACGCCCGCGTCGGACAACAGCGGCCGCAGTTGTAAAACTGCGTAAACCGTACTCCCCGTTCGGCTAATCGATTCAAATTGGGCGTATCGATTTCGCCCCCGTAGCAGCCGATGTCCGAGTACCCCATGTCGTCCGACATGATCAAGACGATGTTGGGGCGACTCGCAGGGGCCGCGTGTGACAGACCGCCAATGTGCTGTGAGATGAAGATTGCGAGCGGCAGAATTGCCAGGCGAGTTATTCGAAAAAACATGACGGTCCCTTGATGTTCGGAAGAATTGCGACCGTATTGTCGTTTCCCACATTCCGCAGGTCAATTCCCAAGGGAAGCAGGGTAGAGCCGAGAGTTCGTAACTCGATGCGTTAGCGAGGGACCACTGTGTTAGGCCTCCCTCGCTAACGCTTCGAGTTACGTATTCCTGCGGATGATTTGGAGGTAAGTAAACTCCGTCTCCACGACCGGTTGAAAGTAGCTCAGTACGTATCCCAACAGAAGTGCGGACCCAAAGCCGATCGGCCAGTACCACACTGAAAACCAATCTTGGGTGTACATCAGAACTAGGGTCAGGACGGTGGAAATCAGCACGCTTAGCAGCACGCCTAACCAGGTCGCTCGACGAGAAAAAAGAGCGAGGACGAAAATCGCCAGTAGCGGTCCGCCGAACGCGGCCGTGAGTTTCTTACCGATATCGAACACGTTGCCCAGTGGTCCGACGAAGCAAGCGAGTGACACCGACAGGATACCGATCGCGAGGACGATCAAGCGAATCGACCAGAGTTCACTCGCGTTTTCCTTCGGTCGCAACTGTGGGCAGAGGCGATCTCGAAAATCGACCACCAGCGCGGTAGTCACCGAGTGAATGCCGGAGTCGATACTTGACATGATCGCGGCCATCAAGGCGGCCAAGAACAAACCGGCCAAACCGGGCGGGAAGTGAAGTCTTACAAACTCCGGCATGGCCTTGTCGGCGATTTTCGAGTCGTGGGTGAGTATCTCTGTCAGTGACCCGTCGCCGAGTTCATTCGGGTTCTGGGAAAAATACGAGTAGAGACCGACGCCGATCATCAGCAAGCCCGGCAGAACGATCCACATGCCGATCAAATTCAACACAGCGCCGATTTGTGATGTTCTCTCCGAGCGGGCCGAGAGATATCGTTGCACGGCAACTTGATCGACGCCAAAGGCGGACAGCCCTTCCAGGAAGACGCCGATAAGAATCGCCCAGCTTCCGTACTGCAATGTCATCGACAGTTCGAAATCGACCACCAGTCCTTCGCGACCGTCAAAATAAGTTCTGACGATCTCACCGACGCTTGATTCATGCTGAATGAGGATCAGGCCAAGCGACGCGAGAATCGTTGTGGCGAAGACAAAGAACTGGATCACATCGGTCCACATGACGGCGCGCAAACCGCCGAGCATGGTGTATCCGATCGACACGGCCCCCAACCCAATGATGACAACCGTTTGTGAAATACCGGCCACGCTGGCAACTACCAGGGATGCGGCGTAGGTCGCCGACGCCATCCAGCCAATTCGCAACAGCACGAATAGTCCAGCCGCCAGCGTTCGGACCGAGACATGGAAACGCATCTCCAAATATTCGTAGGCCGTTTCTACCTCGAGCCTCGCGTAGACAGGGATAAATACCCAAACAACCACAGGCGTCATCAGTGTGAATGCGAGCAGCGAAAGGCCAATTCGCAAGCTGTCGCCGAATGCGGCCGATGGGTAAAACACAAAGCTGTTCGATGAAAACAGTGTCGCCATGACGCTCAATCCAACCGCAAGCCAGCTCATGGACCCACCGGCCAAAAAGAACTCCGATCGCGATTGATTCCGGCCGAACACGAACCCCAAGCTGAGGATGGCCGTTAGGTAAACGACGATGACGGCGATATCGAGCAGGTGCATGGAACGATTTCCATCGGCTTTGCGAAAAATAGCACTGCGAGATTAGGGAAGATGACCGCAGACGGCACAATCTGGGCGGCGTAGAATCTGACGTTTTGAAAAAGTCATCTGACGGAGGTCGAAGGCAAGCAGTTTTCCACCGAGTGTTGATCCGAATCCCGCGACGACTTTAATCGCCTCCATGGCGGCAATGCACCCGACCGTTCCAGAGACCGCACCAAATACTGGGAACTCGCGCCGCCAGAGTTTTGGAGGTTCGGGACAAAGGCAGACGAGGCAGGGTGTCCGGCCAGGAAGAACTGTGGTGATTGTCGCCTCCAAATCGTACATGGCGCATTCGACGAGCGGTTTGTTCTGCCCGACGGCCTCATGGTTCATCGCGAGTCTCTCCTCGAACATCGGTGCGCAGTCCACCACCAGATCGACCTGTTCGACCAACTGCTTCGCATTCTCTTTGTCGACATTCTCGTTGACCGCGACGACTTCAAGTCGTGGGTTGAGTTCTTTGAGTCGCCTCTCGGCGGATTCGACACGAGATTTTCCGAGACCGGCGTGTGTCATAAGCAGTTGCCGGTTGAGGTCGCTCGGCTTCACATTACCGGCGTGAGCCAAAACCAACTTTCCAATCCCGGCTGCGGCCAGTTCGTAGGCAACAACACTACCCAATCCGCCAACTCGTGAGATCAGGACGGACGCGCCCTTGAGCCGTTCTTGTCCGGCGACGCCAAAATCCTCAACCCACATCTGCCACTCGTAAACGGCCCGTTCTTCGTCGGTGAGGGATGGCGAATTATCGGTCATTTGGAGTCCATCATTTTTCGGCGGTGCTGGGGCGGGTTTTTCAAATTGCAGAACCGCGGAAAACTGAACGCAGCGGAGGTGCAGCCCAATACTAACCAAATCACCGTTTCGTGATCCGGACTCACCGTCAATCGCGAGGTGATTTGCTGCAGTTGGTGCGCTACCCGCCAGAAATCGGCGTCATGATCGTGAGCGTGTCTCCATCCGCCAGCTCCTTCGTATCGTCGCGAACGACTTGATCGTCGCCGAGAAAAATCAGCAGTGACGGTTGAATCTCCCCCGCCGCATTGATGACGATCGGCCGAAGAGATTCCGGGTGCAAAGTCGCCACGTGTTGGATGCAGTCACTGACGCGACACGGAGCAACCAACTCGATTGTCTCTTCCTCAAGTCCGACCGCTCGACGCGTCTGCGCCTCGTAGCGGATGGTAATCTGCATGGGATCTACTCCGCGAGTGTTGTGAGAGTTTCGATCTTACCGTTTTGCAGAGAGAATAGACAATCAGCCAACTGCTGTGCTTCGTCCAAGTTGTGAGTGACGTGGAGTGTTGTCACGGATTCGCGTCGACGAATGTCCTCGAGTAAGGTGCACATCTGAAGTCGAGTTTTGGAGTCGAGGGCGCTAAGAGGTTCATCGAGACAGAGGTATTGCGGGCGGAAAGAGAGTGCCCGCCCTAGAGCGACTCGCTGCCCTTCCCCTCCGCTAAGGCCGTACGGTGTGCGGTGCAGTAAATGTTCGAGGCCCAACAGATTCGCCAATTCGTCGACACGTGCGTTGATGGCACTCTTGGAAGCTCGACGGATCAACATGGCAAAGGCGAGATGTTCCCGAATCGTCATGCCGGCAAACAGGGCTCCGTCCTGCGGCACATAACCGATTCCGCGGACCGCCGGGTCAAGTTGTGTGACATCCCTGTTGCCGAGGAGGATTTTTCCGGATGTAATTTTTCGCAAACCGAGGACCGACTCCAGAATCGTCGTTTTGCCGCATCCAGTTTCACCCATCAAGACGGCGTACCCTCCGGTCGGAACCGTCAGCTCGACGTCCGTAAGACGGAATTCACCGGATTGAATTGACATGTTTTGGATGACAATCATCGCGTCACGAACCAATCGTGTTGTTACAGAATTGAGTCTCTCGTGCCCCATTGGCGAGTGATCACCAATACCACCATAGCGGCGGCAACCATAATCATCGAAACGGCCACGGCACCTTCGATGTTGCCGATATTCAACTCGAGAAACACAGTCGTTGACAGGACTTCGGTTTTCATGCGCGTGGTGCCGGCAAAAATAAGTAACGGACCAAATTCGCCCAATGAGCGCGCCCAAGCGAGCGTCAATGCTGTCATCATGCCTCGTCTGGCGACTGGCAGCACGACCCAACCAAAGGCCTGAGCCCGTGTACATCCCAACGTGACCGCGAGCTGCTCGCAGCGCGGATTGATATGATCGAATGTGGATTTCATTGTTCTGACGGCGAATGCGCATGCCACAGAAAACTGAGCAATTACAACTGCCGACAATTGATAAACAACATCTCTGGCAATCCAGCGAAATGGTGGAAATTGGAACAGAATCAACAGACTCAATCCGACCACTAGTGGCGGTAGGACAATGGGAATGTCCAACACAGCATCTAGAAATCGCTTGCCACGGAATTCGTGTCTCGCCATCAGATAACCGAGAGGGACGGCCACCAACAAGGAGAGGCAGGCGGAGAGCGTACAGGAAATCAGGCTCAACCAGATCGAGTACTTGATCTTGCGATCGGCCAGTGCTTCGGCAATCGGGTTACTAAGGAAAAACGCCTTCACCGGTTGGTCTGCTGCTACCGCTGTGCGAACCGACTTTTCCGCGACGTACCAGGCGTCGGCAGACAGCATTGCCACTATCAACAGTAGATACGTTCCACCAATGATTCCCAAGCAAATATAGAACAGTCTATTCGACAGCGCAACCGTTCGTGCTCGGCGGTCGACGTCAGGGGTATTATTCACCGGCGGATTCACTCACGGATTTGTCGGTCAACCGGAAGTGGAATCCAGCGGCTTCAAACGCCTCGGGAGAGTTGGCAATCCGCTTATAGAGCCTGCGGAGCAGATGCTTGTGCTCACTCGTTTTGGCAATGCTGAACGGCTGGATGGCAATGTTCAGCGGGGAGTCGATGCGAATGATGTCGACATCGTCCGTATTGGGCAGCACGTCGGAGATGTAGGCAATGGTGGCATCGACATGACCTGCGGCGACGTCCGCGATCAGTGTTGCCGACGACGATTTCTCTACGACGACTTCACCGTCGCCGGCCTGTTTTTCCTTGAGTTTATCGTACAGGTTCTCGCTCTTCAGTAGTCTTCGCGTCAAGGCACCAATCGTACATTGGGTTGGTTCGCCGACGGCGACGCGAACTCCACGTTTGACGAAATCTTCCAGTGATTTGACCATGGTACTGTTCTTCGGTACGGCGATGACCAATTCAACATCGGAGACATTGGCTGCCTCTTGGAACCACTGCTTGACGTTCTCCAAATAGTAGACATCGCAGGCCATATAGACGTCGGGAAAACCAAGTGAGGGTTGCTGCTTATCGATCGTTTGCATGCGGCTGGTGAGGATTCCGCAACCATCATACATCGTATTGATGGTCACTCCTTCGTCCTGTTCGAACTCTGCGACGATCTTCTCGACGACGTGACGGTTGACAGCGCCACAGAAAAAATTGACTTGGAGAGGATCCTCCCACACGTCACCTTCGACTGGACGAAGGTACTTCCCAAAAGTCTTCAGTCCCTTGTCACGAGCTGCCAGGTACCGTGCAAATCGTGAAGCGGACGCTGAGCTGGGCGACGATCGCAGGATGGCAATGCTGACAAGATTCGGATCGGTATCCAACTCGGGGACCGGTACGGCCACGAGATCTTCACTGAACTTAGGCATGGCCACCGTCGAATCCCAGACAATGGCGGCGTCGACCGAGCCGATCTTGACGTCGTTGGCGATGTCGTTCACCGTTGGTTTGAATACGCCTGACTTGGTCACGTGCGCTTCCAACTGGGCCCAACGGTTCGTGTCACCGACGGTGACCTTGAGAAGCTGCCGGCGGGCCGTTTTGCCGACGGCCGCCTGATCGGGATTGGCGACCGCCACGACCACATCCTCTCGAAGAAGATCAGCCAATGTTTCGATCTTCTTTTTTGAGTCTTTACGGACGGCGATCACCGGACGTTGATGTGCAATCGGAATGGTGGCCGAGGCGAGTCCCAGTTCGACGGCCATTTCCGTGTAGAAATCGTCAGCGGCGAGGTACAAATCGACTTCGGTAAACTTGTCCGTCTGGAGTTGATTGAGCAGCGTATTTGATCCGTTGAATTGGATCTCGACCGTGACTCCGGTTTCAGCTTTGTAATCGTTGACTATCTCCTCAACCGGTACCCGCATCCCAGCAGCCGCGTACAGGATGAGGATCTCGCTTCCACCGTCTCTCGGTGTCGTGCCAATTTTTAGTACGACGATCAGAAAGCCGATCAAACCGCCCACTCCAAGGAGCATTGCCCACAAGGGGTTAATCCGCCCGGCTCGGTTCGGTGTGGTTTTCCCGGTGTGAACGTCTAGGTGGGATTTCATGTAGGTGGGCCAGCTGGACCGTCGAGGGCATGTGAAAGAAAGAGGTGGGATTTGCCACCGTTGCGAACCCCCACTTTAACCGGCCGGCTTGCCATTCTCAAGCATGGGGAGCGGCCCGTCGGTCGAGATTCCATAGCGAAAAAAAACCTGCAACGGCCCAAAATCCCACTACCAACATGAACCGACGACCTTGGACCATACAGACCACGACAACGACGGGCAGATCACCCTCAAGGAGCTCACCAAAGAGGTTGTTAGCGTATCGATACCGCCGCGACGAACCGATCGCAAACGATAAATCTAGTTGGTGAGGCGTGGCTGATGTGTGGCACTGGGTCTGGCGTTAGCATCACGTGATCTTGCAAGAACCCGAGGCTAGCGCCTTCGGCTCAAACCTGTATTGTCTGGCAACGAAGGGACAACGCCCCGTTGCATTTACCCGACACTGGCGAAGCCAGTGCACAAATTGAAACGGGCAATCACGAACCATTCGATTCGATTCGTCCCTCGCATAGGTGAATGACGCGATCGGCAAACGGCACGGCGCGTTCGTCATGAGTGACAAGCAGAACAGCGCCACCGTTTTCAGCGAACTCTTGCAGATGACTGAGGACGGTGTCGGCGCTCTTTCCGTCGAGATTACCTGTCGGCTCATCGGCCAGCAACAGTTGCGGTTCGTTGAGCAAGGCCCGGGCTAGCGCGGTCCGTTGCCGTTCACCGCTACTGAGTTCGGCAGGGACATGATGACTGCGTTTCATCAGACCAAAATGTTTGACTAGGTCATGGGCTCGATCGCGGACACCATTGGAAGTGCTCGCGACAGCGAGCGACGGTGCCAGGACGTTGTCGAGGACATCAAGATAGGGGACGAGATGAAACTGTTGAAATACAAATCCGATCGATCGCCCGCGGAATTCGGCGCGGGCATGAGGCGACAGCTCGTAGGGATTTTTTCCGTTAAAGAGTATCTGGCCCGAATCCGGTCCGAGCAGCCCGCCGGTTGTCATCAGCAGCGTCGATTTCCCACACCCGCTGGGTCCGCGCACCGCGACGAATTCGCCAGCGTCAAGATCGAGTGAAACATCTTGCAGAGCACAGACGTCTCCCGACTTACGGCGATATGTCTTGCTGACTTTATCGATGTGGAGAAGCATCAGAAGAACTAGTCTCCTTGGAGGATAGCGGCGGGATCTCGTCGGGCAGCGTAGAGGGCCGGAACCCAACTCGCAATTCCTGTCATTGCGAGCGCCAAGAGCGGAGCGGACGCGACGGTCGTCAACAGCCCGCCCGTGGCAAATAAATCTGGGAGCGTGATTCCATTGGATGGCAGTCCGCCTAGCAGGACTCCCGTCGTCAGGCCAAGTCCTACTCCACAGAGTCCACCGATCAAGCCAGTGACGGCGGCTTTGCTGAGGAACACGAACATGATTTTGGGGGTCGTGAGGCCGATAGCACATAAAATGCCGATTTCAGACGTCCGCTGTCGTGTGTTTGCGAAGGTCAACAACCCGATCATTAGCAGCGACGCGAAGATGACGAGCGGTGTCAGGACAGCTGCAAACCCGGCGTGGCGATCTTCCAGTTGCCGGCGGGCCGACCGTTCTTGTGTCAGTAATTTCTGGCCCGCCTTCTCCTCGGCTGCCAGAGCCGCTTCGGCCGACTGTTTAGTTTTCTCTCGGGCCTCAGCTCGGGTCAAAGCCTGGGAGTACTTCTCGACAACCTGCGTTCCGGGCAGGATGCTGACGATCTCCGCTCGAATCTGGGAGATGCGGTCACCGGAGCACTCGCATTCCAGAGCCAGGATCGCATTGATCAGATTCTGCATACCCAGCAATTCTTGAGCTGCCGCCAGGTTGATCCAAACGGTGACGTCGTCGACGGATCCTCGCTCGGAATGCACGGCTGAGACGGTAAAGTCGCTACCGTTAAGCGTCACGGAATCGTTGACCTTCAGCTCGAGTTGTTTATGGATCTCATGGCCCAAGACAATCTTGCCGGGGGCGACTTCGGCCAACAGCGGCTTCTTCATCCCGCGATGCAAGATCGGAACTTCACCGCGCGTACCGACGAGGATAATCTCCCGGTCTCTTTCATCCCAATGAATGCGTTTGGTAACACTTGGTAAGAGGTGGTTGACTGTGACAATCTTGGACGCGGCCAGCTTATCAACATACTGTTCCGGCATCGTCGCCGACATCGTGCCATTCAAATGGAGCTCAGAGAGTTCTTGGTCTTCCGGTAGGATCAACACGTTGAATCCGAGCCCCAGCATTTGTTTGCGAATGGCATCCTGAAGCTCCTTGCCAGCCTTCTCAACCGCCTTTTGTTTTTCGGCGACGGCTATTTCAATCTCAGCCTGTCGGTCGTTTAGAAGTTGTCCAGTGGTCACTCGGTCTGCCTTCAGAAGCGTCTGCGCGCCAATCAGGCATGCAACGCCAACCGTGACCGACAATAGGCTCAGCAGGAAATTAAGCCTGCGGTGATTTATCTCGCGAACGACAAGCCGCCATACGCTCATAGGACCGTCCAATTCCTAAAAGATGACCAAGACACCACGGCAGCTATTCTTGCCGCCATCACCTCGTCGCTGAACATCGGCACGATTTTTCACGACGCACGAGGCATCAGGAACAACGTTGCGATCACGACCGAGACAACTACCAACAAGAGTACCAGCTTGACGTTCTGGGACATTAGATTCGTGGCGGGTTTTTCGGTCGATGTGGTTTCAGCTTTGTCTTTTTTGTTTGCCACCTCGCCAGTGTCGTTGGACTGTTCGTTCGGCGCGGGGGTGTCGGCGTTGGAGGGATCGACATCCGGCGTGGGCGTTACCGGATCCACTTCATCGACCGGCTCGGCTGCCGAAGTGCCGGTGTCCTCGGCGTTTCCCGTATCGGTGTCGTTGATTTGGACGTCCTCAACGGTGTTTGTTTGACCAAACCCAGAAAAGCCGGCAAGCGGTGGCAGCGACGCATCCACGGCTTCGGTCGGTTCGACAAGTTGGTCCCAGGCGACGTGCATCAACAGGTCAACACCTGGATTCTCCCTTTTGACGGTGCATTGGCAGGCGCCACACAAAAACTGGCTGGCTTCTTCGATCAGGTCGGGCGCGATGCCATTGCCGACCAATGCGTAGAGAGCGCGACCGCGTCCAAAAATTGGAAATGCCATCGGTTGGTTGATAAACTCAGCATCGCGAAGGTCCGGTTCGACACCCAACAGCATCTCGACAAATGGTCCTTCCGCCGCATTGTCTTTCGACAAACGCAAAGCCGAGAACGCGATCTTCAACGATTCCGGCGCGATCGTAAGCTCGCCCAAGTCTTCCTGTTCAATCTCGGGCAACTCCAGTTCCGCTTGCAGCCGCTCCAATTCTGATGTCAACAATGCAAACGCCTTGTCGTCTTCCTCTTGTCGTCCACACTCCAGATAAACCCAGACAACCGATTCACCCTCGACGAGTCGATTCGTGATCGTCGTTCGCATCGGCGAATCCAACAGCAGCTTCGCGTTGTCCGAAGTCAAATTTCCGGACCAGACGGTCTGGGGCGGGCCCCATTTGGGCGGCGAGTGCAACACGATCCAAGGAAGAGTCTCGGATTTGTTAGCTTCCCAGATTTGTTTGAGGACTTCGTCCTGTTCGAGGTCAGTAGCCACATCGACCGTTTTTACAAAGACGTTTGCCGCCGGGACTCCGTTCGACGACTCGGGCTGCAGCGACTCGACAACGGCCCGCTGCTCGGCTGACAACTCCCCGTCGTAGAAAACGAACGCGACATAGGGGTCGGGTTGCCAATGCTCGAGAGCGTAGCGAAATACGGGAACCGAACAGGCGACAACCAGTGTTGCTGCTGTCGCGACGACCATCAGAGCGAGGGCGAAATGGCGAATGCGGATGGTAGGCCTCACGTGCTGGTAAGTTGTTGGCAAGAAGATTTGGATTTCAGTCTGCGATCTCGGTACAGTATATCTCGGTACAGTATATTGATTTCCCCAGCCCACACAAGAATTCCCTCCCCTTGCCAAGGAATCGACATGCACTCCGCCTCAGCGTTCCGCCGAACAGCCGTTTTTCTGCCGTTCCTGCTGCTGCCAGTTGTCGTTGTATCTGCTGCAGACTGGACGACGTATCGGGGCGACAATGCCCGTTCCGGGGGGACGGACGAACAATTGACGGCGCCCTTTGCGGTGCGTTGGCAATTTGACTCGCCGGTAAATCCAGAAACGGCCTGGTCGAGTGCCGAGGGCCGGGTGTTTGAAGGCAAGGTCATCGGCCACCGTGTCAAGTTTGACGACGCTTTCCATCCGGCGATCGTCGACGGAAAGGTCTTCTTTGGTTCGACGGTGGACGACCAATTGCGATGTGTCGATCTGCGTACGGGTAAACAACAATGGACGTTCTTTGTCGGGGGCGGAAACATCTATTTCGGTTCTTCCGCGGATGACAAGGTCTACTGTCTTGACGCTGCGAGCGGACGTGAACGCTGGAGCTTCTTCACCGAGGGTCCCGTACGGTTAGCGCCTTCGTATTCCGATGGGATGCTCTATTTCGGGTCGGATGATGGCAACGTTTACTGCCTCGAAGCTGACAGCGGGAAATTGGTCTGGCAGTTGCGGGCGGGCCCAGACGAGGATTGGCTGTTGGCGCGAGGGGAAATGATCTCGCGGTGGCCAGTTCGCTCGGGCGTGTTGGTCGAGGGCGGTATCGCTTGGTTTGGCGCCGGCATTTTTCCACACGAGGACGTCTATCTTTACGCTGTCGATGCGGCCAGTGGATCGATCATCTGGAAACAAGACAATCTCAGTGCTCAGGACGCAGGAAGAAATGATATCTCTCCGCAAGGGTATTTCCTGTCGAACGACAACCTGTTGTTTGTTCCATCGGGTCGCTCATTGCCGACGGCGTTCGACAGCAAGACGGGAAAATTGATTCACCGGCGGAGTTTCAGCTGGCGTTCAACGGCTGGCGGCGTCGTCGGTGGCACACGAGCGCTGCTCGCCGACGGCCAGATTTACGCAAGCGGTCCGCATCACCTGTTGGCGATGGAACAGAAAAAGGGTGACGTGGGATTCGGTTGGTTTGCCGGCCGGCAGATGGTGGTGCACGGCGGCGATGCTTACGTCGCCACGGGAAAGGTCGTGGCCCGCCTGGACCGAATGGCCTACGCCGTCAACAGTCGCCAACGGCACAAACTGGAAATGGAAGTTTACAACTTGTCTCGGCAGCTCAGAAATGCCGGCGACAAGGAAGCCGAAATACGCGAGAAGATGACTGCGGCCAACAAAGAGATTCTCGACATCGCCGATGTCGGTGTGGCCTGGCAAAAAGAGACTCTCGACGATGCGGCGTTGTTGGCGACGGACAATTTGGTGTTTCTAGGCGGTATCGGTCACGTCACGGCATTTGCGACGGACAGCGGTGAGCTGGTATGGCGAGCGGAAGTAAAAGGCAAAGCCCGAGGCCTCGCCGCCGCCGACGGACATTTACTGGTCAGCACCGATGCCGGTAGCGTCTACTGCTTTGCACCAAAAAACACCGTCGACACGGCACAGCAACCGGTCGAACTTCTGAAGGGCGACCCCTATCCGAAAGATGAATTGACGGCCGTCTACCAACAGGCAGCTATCGACATCGTAAAACAGACGGGCGTCACTCGTGGCTTCTGTCTTGTCGTGGATGGTGAAGAGGGACGTTTGGCCTACGAACTTGCGAGACAAAGTCAACTTGAAATCTATGTAGTCGAAGCCGACGCCACAAAAGTGAAAACGGCTCGCAACACGCTCGCGAAAACGGGCCTCTACGGAAGTCGGGTCACTGTTCATCATTTTGCCGCGGACCAAATACCCTACTCGAACTTCTTTGCAAACCTGATTGTGAGTGACCGTTTTGTCAAAGAGGGGAAGTCGGGTGTTGATGTGGCCAAGATCAGCCGGCACCTCAAGCCAGCTGGTGGGATTCTCTGTTTCGGTCAATCCAAGACCAAGTACGCATCGTTGGCCCAGTCCACCGTCAAGAATGCGATTAGCAGCGACGGATTGTCTGCGGAAGAGGTTTCTGTCCTTGAGGGCACCAATGGTCTGGGGTTGCTCAAACGGGGCCCGCTTCCGGGTGCCGGGAACTGGTCGCACCAGTATGGAAATCCGGCTAACACCGCGATCAGCGACGAGAAACGCGTCAAGGGAGGATTGGGCGTCTTGTGGTACGGTGACCCGGGTCCAGGTGAGATGGTTAACCGTCACGACGGCGCGGTGGGACCGCTGGCGACGGCCGGCCGATTGTTCGTGCAGGGTGAAACGACAATCCGCGCTTACGATGCGTACAACGGGTTGTTCCTTTGGAATTATGACAACCCAGACGGGATTCGAACGGGTGTCTACAAGAACGTGAGTCCCGGCAATCTAGCCGCCAGTGACGAGCGGCTGTTTCACTTTGTCGGCAAAGAGTGTTTCGAACTCGATGCGGCTACGGGTGAAACGTTGCGAGTTCACCGGCTCCCCGAGTCGCAGGACGACGGCAAACACGAGTGGGCCTACGTTGCGGTCGAGGGTGATGTGTTGTTCGGTACGGCGACGGTACTGGAAGACATCGATGCTCGCGCCCGACGCCGTGGAAGAATTACCAAGGACGCCACGGATGCAATTTTCGCGATCAACTTGAATACGGGTCGACACCTTTGGACTTACCAAGGACAGAGTATATCGCACCGCACCATCGCCATCGGGCCGGAAAACGTCTACTTCATCGACAGCACGGTCACAAGCGACCAACGCGCCGAGATCTTGCGACAAGACAAGGCGGCGTTGGAGAATCTGACGGGCAAGGAACGAGAGATCGCGGAGGATCGTTTGAAGAAGGCTGATCTGCGGCGGGCAATCGCGATTAACTCGCAGACCGGCGAACAGATTTGGGCCAAAGCCGTTGACGTGACCGATTGCAGCCAGATCGGAATCGGTGGCGGAATGCTCACCTTGATGTACCAGAATGGAACACTCATCCTCTGTGGTGCCAATGCGAATGGGCACTACTGGAAACAGTTTGTCGCCGGCGATTTCTCCCGCCGCCGACTCGTCGCACTCTCTGCCGACAACGGGTACAAACTCTGGGCGAAGGATGCGAACTACCGCCATCGGCCGATCATCATTGGCGACAATGTGTTAGCTGAGCCGTGGATGTATGATCTGAAAACTGGCGACCAGATGACAAGAGCTAATCCAATCACTGGCGAAGAAGTGCCCTGGTCGATGATGAGAACCGGCCACCATTGTGGAATGTTGACCGGTTGCGAATCCGGCATGATCATTTTTCGTTCTGGGTTCACTGGTTTCATGGATTTGGAACAGGACGCAGGAGTGCGGCATTTCGCCGGCCACCGCATGGGCTGCTGGATCAACGCCATTCCGGCGAACGGACTGGTCATGATTCCGGAGGCGAGCGCGGGTTGCGTCTGCCAGTTCTCGATCGCTTCGACCATCGTTCTCGAGCCTCGTGAGGCGCGGCGACCGTGGTCAATCCATAGCGCTGTCGGCGCGAAGACGCCTGTCAAGCACCTCGCCATCAACTTCGGCGCCCCCGGTGACCGAAAAGACGCACGCGGCACCGTGTGGCTTTCGTATCCGCGTTTCAAGGCCTACCAAGAGACCTCACTGGATGTGAAACTCGACTTGAAACTGAAGTTCGCAAGCGGTGGGAAATACCACAGCATCAACGAGCATCGTGTCAACCTATCCGGTGACGAGACACCTTGGCTCTACTCATCGTGGGCCGGCGGTTTGACCGGTCTTACGCTGCCGTTGCTAGGTGAAGGAGATGCGCCAGCCAGCTTCACGGTGCGGCTATACTTTGCCGAGACCAGGCCGGGCGAGCAGGGAACATCAACGTTTGATGTGAAACTGAACGGCGAGCTTGCGGCGTCCGACATTGTGCTCGATGGAACATTGAAGTCGCCGCGCGCGGTAGTCACCGTAATCAAAGACGTCAAGGTGACCGACAATCTGAAGATCGAATTCGTCGCAGATCAGGGAATGCCGCTGTTGAATGCTGTCGAGGTGTTGCGAAACGAGTAACCAGTGCGACTCCAATAACGCGGACCGCGAATTAACGGAGTCGTTAACAATCATTGGGCGCGGCCATTGGGCGCGGCTGGACGCTGACCACGTCGCTATCGCAGAAGGAGACTACTGATGCGTTTTCATCGGGTAAATTCGCGGCAGTCGATGGTGCACCACAGTGCGGGGTTCTCAACGCTTGGGTCCCTTGGGTCGATCGTGCTGCTCATCGCCGCCTCGATCTCGTTGTCTCCAGCGATTGCGACCGGCCAGACCGTCGCCGCAATCAGTGCTGCAGAAGTGATCGTCAAGGAAACGGGCGTTCGTCGCGGTGTTTGCGGCGTGGTGACAGCTTCCGCTGAGGATCGGTTACCTATCGAAATCGCGCGGGCCAGTGAATTGCTCGTCCACGTTCGATGTACCGACCAGAAAAGTGTGGCTGGACTGCAGGCCATGGCTGAGGAAGCCGGTTTCGGAATCGATCGCGTTGCCGTCGAGTTTGGCGGGGCGGATCCTCTGCCCTACGCCGACAATCTCCTCGATATTCTAGTCGTCTCCTCCAGTTCAAAGACCG
>DUDC01000253.1:1465-54032 GCA_012959465.1 Planctomycetaceae bacterium | reverse complement strand
TGAAATGCTCCGCGTGTTGCAGCCACGAGGCACTGCGTTTGTTGCTGGAAAAGAATCGCTGAAGATTTTTGAACGTTCGCCACACCAGAGTGACAATCTGGCGAGTATCGACTTGGGCGGTTCAAATTGGTCCAAGTTTTCTAAACCGCCGCTGGAAGGCGCAGGCAATTGGTCCCACTGGGAGCACGGTCCCGACAATAACCCAGTTTCCGAAGACACCATCATTAAAGCGCCCTACCTCACACAGTTTCTTGCGCAACCGTACTACATCGCGATGCCGTCAATCACGACGGCAGCCGGCGGACGAACGTTCCTCGCCATCGGTCACATTGCCCATCATCGCCGCGAGTGGAACATGATGAATAAGATCATCGCTCGCAACGGTTACAACGGTACAACGCTATGGGAACGCAAGCTTCCCGAAGGCTATCTTGTCCATCGCTCGGCGTTCATCGCGACCGAAAAATCGTTCTATATGACCGATGGTGATCGCGCACTGGTTCTGGATCCGCAAACGGGCGATCAACAGAGCGTTATTCGTTTGCCCGGTGTGGCCGGTGATTGGAAGTGGATGGTCATGAAGGGCGACGTGCTGTACGTCCTTGCTGGGAACAAGGACCCTGGTGTTCAGTCGATGAAAGGAGACCGCTCGTTTGGTGGTTGGAGTTGGGCGGATTTGAGTGAAGGGTATTACGCGAGGCCTCGCGTTCCTTGGGGAATGGGGCACACGTTGGCCGCGTACGACTTAACAAAGGAAGAGCTGATCTGGATTTACAATGCAGAAAAGCCGATCGATGCTCGTGGTCTTTCGATGGGAGACGATCGAATTTCGGTCTATTCCCCCGATCTACACTTTCGCGCGCTGGACCTCAAGACGGGTGAAGTCCTTTGGACAAACAGCGAAGAAGATGTGCTGGGCCTCGTTGAGCAACCGGGTCAGGGCCTGACATCGACACCCGGATTCCGCACGGCGTGCCTCGTTCTATTCACTCCGGACGCTCTCATCATTCAGGGCCAGACGCGGAACAATGTCGTCGCCCTCTCGACGAAGAGCGGATCTCTGCTTTGGACTAAGACTAAAATTACCAACAACCCCAACGCGATTTACCTGGACGGGAATGTCATTTTGGGTATCGGCAAGGGTGGTATACACGTTGCCGTGAATCCGGTCTCGGGAGAAGTTGTCAAAGAACTGAACTTCAAAAAGCGGGCGTGCACACGCCTGACCGCCTCATCCGATTCACTTTTCGTTCGGGGCGAGGGCACGTTGCGATTTGATCGGGAAACGGAACGCGTGATTATCGATGGTGCTGCTCGACCGGCTTGTAATGATGGCGCATTGCCCGCCAATGGCATGCTCTATCTCGGACCCTGGCAATGCGACTGCAATCTTTCGTTGATTGGGCGCCTGGCAAGGTGTTCCGCGGGAGATTTTCGCTTTGATCACACGGCGATCGAAAAGGAACGATTGCAGGTGGCCGAAAACGATATTGCTGCCGATGTAACGGTCATCGATCGTGACTGGCCGACCTATCGGGCCGATAACGACCGCAGCTCCAGCACGATTGTCAACATCCACCGACAGGTGCAGCTTCGTTGGCAACATTTTTCGTCCAGTGGAGAAATCCCCGCGCCGTCGACCGCCGCCGGTGATTTGGTCTTTACCGCGGCTGAAGACGGACAGGTGCGAGCATTGAATTCGAAGAATGGGAAGGTCGCATGGATCTACCAGACCGCTGGGCCGATTCGATATTCTCCCACCATCGACAACGGTCGCGTTTACGTCGGCAGCGGCGACGGCCGAGCGTATTGTCTCGATGCGAAGACCGGCCAGGAGTTGTGGCGATTCCGTGCAGCACCCGTCGAGCGGCACTTGATGATCTACGGAAAAATGTCCTCGACATGGCCAGTCAACAGTGGTGTGCTGGTCAATGACGGGGTGGCCTATTTCGCCGCCGGTATCATCGATTCGGATGGCACGTATGTCTACGCCGTCGATGCCGTTAGCGGCGAAATCGTATGGCAAAACAACTCGTCTGGGCACCTCAACCCGGAGATTCGAAAAGGAGTTAGCGTACAGGGTAACCTGACACTCGCCGGTAACCGTTTGCTACTCGCCGGCGGAAATCAGGTCTCCCCAGCTCCCTTCCGCGTCGATACGGGTGAGTGCTTGGCGAAGCCCATGGCCCAAGGTCAACCCAAGGCTAACAATGGCCGCTTCGCCGGCCGATTTGTCGGGAAGTTCGACCTTGTCGGCGGAAGGATACTGTTTTCTGCGCCGGAGAACGTTTCGACCAAAGGGAGCTTTCAACTTCGTTCGCCAAAACACGGCAACCTGACTCTCAATTTCGGCGGAATTCCGCCCGCATGGAATGCCGAGACCGTGGCCCTGGTCAACTTCCAACACGGCAAGCTCACTTGTCTCGACGCCGCGAAAGTTACCGCCCGTCTTGAGAAGGAATTCGCCCCGGATGATGCGGTCCTCGATCGCAGGCGGCGTTTTGCTTTATCGCAAGCTTTCCAAGCGGACGGTTCGGTGAAATGGTCGACAGATCTCGGCGAGTCCGACAAGTTTGAAGTCGTTTCATTGGTTGTCGCTCCCAATGGGGTCGTCGCCGTTGTCCGGCAACAACAGAAAGCTCGAGCGCAATCGCAATGGTACGTTGTGGCGTTGAACAAGAACAACGGCAACCTGATCTGGCGCCACGAACTGCGTCAGACACCACTGCCCGACGGATTGATGGTCGACCGAAGCGGCCAGGTCGTCGTGACCATGGTCAACGGAAACTTGATCTGCTTTGGCGGCACAATTTGAGACGTAGGTCACTTTCGCCGAAAGTGACCAGAACTTGTTACGTTTGGTACCTGCATCATCGCGCCTCTGTTTGAGCCTTTAGCACGTGCTCATACAAAGGCCCGAAGTGTCGATTCGTGGCGTCGCCCTCTTACTTCGAGTTCAACATTACCACTCGTCCATCGGTCGTTGTCAGGAACAGCGAGGTACCGGCGGCAGCCAGGCTATCCCAGACCGGCAGTGAGGAAAGGTGTAGTTCGAATTGGGTGGTGCCATCGATAGCGGAAACCGCACGGAGGACGGCGCCCTCTTTTCCGTCGAGAATCGCCTCTTGCCTTGCCAACGTCTTTTCCACGGCTTTGTCGCGTTGCGTTAGCAGTTGGAATGTCTCGACTTCGTCGACGATGTCAGGAGGACCGGCGATAAACAGTGTGTCTTTGGACTTGAGCATTGCCCTCACCAAGAGTGGAACATCCTTGGTCCAGTGAGGTTGGACGAAGCTGTTCTTGTTGCCGACGCTCCCACCGGCTGCGCGGCCGGTAAACTGCATCGCCATTCCAGCATGTCCCCGGACAACTCGTGTGCCATTGGCTACTCCGTGATTCTCGTTCCCCGATTCATCGGTTGTGTCGGAACGGTCGAAAGAGAGCGCAATGACCGCTGGCGCTTTGGGCTCAGCGTCGCCCGGATTCTCGAAAGCACCGGCGACTTCCGCCACACTCAGAGTGCCGTGGTAGACGCGGACATTATCGATCAGGCCGGTGAAGCCATTGGGCGATTTGTAGTCACCGACAGCGGTCGCATCGTCCGCTCCAATCTGCAGAGATTGCGCCGGTGCGGCGGGAATCAGCGCGTCGACGGTGCCGCTCGCGGCGAGTTTTCCGTTAACGAACAGCTGGAGTTTCTTGTTGGAAGTGACTTGACCCACTAGATGCGTCCATTTGCCGGTGACCTTCTGGCCACCAGCGACGACGTAGACTTTCGGAGCCGCCCGATAAATCCACTGCGGTTTGCCAGCCTTGAGAATGAGTGCATACCCATGGGTCGGCCCGCCGTGCGCGACGACCACCCCGCTTGGTCGGTCCGCCTTTACCCAGGCCTCGACGGCAATGGCCTTGCCCGTCGGATCGATCGAATTCGTATTCTCGAAAGCGACCATCGACGAGGCGGCATTCCGCACGCCTCGTCGCCGTAATCGCTCGGGAACGATAGGCGCTTCTTTGGGTGCTGAAAATAGTTGATGCTCGATGATGGTTGTCCACTTCAAGTATTCAGGTTTGCGACCGAAACCATACACATTGTGCTCGTCGTTCACGAGGATTCGTCCGGACGGTGCGTAACGTCCCGCCTGAAAGTATCCAGCGTGTCCACCGGCAAAACTCTTACCATAAACCCAGTACGAGCGATGGAACCAAGTGTCGTCAAGGAATCCCATCGGGGCGAAGAGGTGAGGACCTTCGCCGTGATGGACTGCTGCCTGGCCGGCGAAATCGCCCGAGTTGGGTCCGACTTCGTATCGATTTCCGTCTCGGTCGAAACGTTGCGACCGCATGTAGACGTATTTTTCGTCGCTGGAAAGGATGTCCGGCAGCCCGACTGCCATCTGCAGTACTTCAAGCTGGTCCTGCAACGTGCCCTCGCCATTGGGGTTCTTTTCATCGATGATTTGCTCGACCTGTTTTTCGCCGGTCCGGGCATCGAGTTTCAGCCACCGCAGTCCGTTATCGAGGAAGTTTGATCGCCCGGCTACGCAGTAGACCGAACCGCCATCGACCAGCACGCTGCCGTGCACGGGCCAAACGGATTCGAGCTGTTCATAGGCGGTCAGCCGCATGTCCATTGGAGCGGCTCGATATCGCCAAGCAAGCGCGCCATCGGTGGCTCGCAGGCAGTAGACCCACCCGTCAGCCGAACCGAACAACACTCGTCCCTGCCATACGGTGGGCGGGGAATCGATACGTCCGCCGGCCGTAAACGCCCAGTTTTGTTCTCCCGACGAGGCGTCCAATGCGTACAAAGTGTGTTGGTCGATTTGCGAGACATAGAGTTGCTCGTTGGCGATCACCACGCTGGTAAGTCGACCTCCGAGTTTTGTTTCCCAGCCGGGTTGGAGGTTCGTTGAGACGTCTGAGTTGGTAAATCCACTGCGATTCCGATCGTGACGATACGTTGGCCAGTCGGTGGCGGACGTTTCGACGGCGTCGATTGCATTGTATGCCGAGCCTACTTCAAGCCGCCCCGTATCGTCGATGACATCGGGAACGATTCGGGATTTTGTCAGCGGAGCCAGGGCGTTCATGCCGTAGAGTTTGGCCTCTGGGTAACAGGCGCAGTTGTGAGGAGGCGCGTAGGTCAGGCCGTTGCACGGCATGACACCGTACAGGCACCCGCCGCGGACCCAATGGTTGATATCCCAGTGTTCGGTCGTCGTATCGACAAACTCGATCCCGGTCCGAGACGGCATCAAGAAGCGATCGGTCGCTTTAGCGATGTAGCAGCGGTGATGAAACCAATAGGTATCGACATCAGGATCGAATTCGGCCTTTGTCTCGCCGGTCTTAATATCGCGTCCTGTAAAGGTGCCAGTGTCTTTGCCGCTGGTTGTTGGGGCATTCCAGACAATACCGTTGATGATTAGCAGGTCTTCGGGCGATTGGTAGCCAGACTGGGCGTGAGGCGAAGTCCAAAGCGATTCGCCCGAACTCGCATCGAATGCGGTCATTTTCTTATCGCCACCAGCAAACATCAGTACGCCATTTTGCACCACCAGTTTCGGGCCGAAGTTCATGGTCATTTTGGACCGTCGAGTGACCGGATACGATGCCCATTTAATATTGCCCGTGTATCGGTCCAATGCGACGACTTTTTCCCCATCGTGAATAAACGCATTCTGGTCGTCAGCGGACAGCGTCAATGGCGCGACTTTTGAATCTCTCTTCCACAACATCTTGCCGTTTTGTAAGTCGTAGGCGATCACGGAACGTTCTTTCTCGTTCCATGCGAAGTCCTTCCGTACGCGGGCTTGATCACCGACGTTCAGCTGCGGTGCATATTCGTCGAGTTCACCGATGCCCTTATTCACCAAGGCAAACAATACACCCGCTGCAATGACGACTTCCTCGGTGGGGTTGCTCTCCTCGAAGGTGCGGAGGGTTTTGCCATTGGACGCGTCGAGTTCAACGAGAGGCGCGCGATACCCGAGTGTGATGTAGACTCGGTCATCGATGGCGACCAATCGTCGCGCCAGTTGAGTGGGTCCACTCTTAAGGGGCCAGAGATGATTTTGCCACGACGCGATCGGTCGTTTCCAAAGGATGGTCCCGTTGAACGCGTCGCGTGCAATAAGGGTCCAGCGAGGTGGAAGCTGGATCGACACTCGCGAGCCCTCATCCATGATGTAGAAGATTCTTCCACCGGCAGAGACCAGCGCACTCATGCTCGCCATGCGGTCGTGATGCCTCGCCCACCTAGGACTCCCGACCCACTGTAAGTGCCGGGGCGGGCCGACCACTTGATCGTGTGCCACTGCATTGCCGCTGGCGTCGTGCAGGTAGTGCGTCCATTCGTCGATGTCGTCGGGTCTTGGTTTGACTGTTTTGACCCAGCCATTATCCCCGGCAACCATCGCCACACCCTCGGGAGCCAATACACGCAGGACTTCCTTCATCTGCACTTCTCCAAGGTCGGAGGTGACGATGAGATTGAGCAGATTATCGATGTACGGAAGGCGCTTGCCGTCGAAACGACCGGCACTAATCGGTCCGTACTTGTTGGCTCGGGTCAGTTGACTGCGATAACTACCGATGATGGCTGCATCGGTATCGAGGCCGTGCACTTGATAGCTTTCGGTAGCTTTCAGGGCTGTGGTGAGTTCACCATTTCCTATGCCGATGTGAACGATCAGTCCCCCTTGAACGCCGGACTCTTTGAGAATCTGATTGGCGGTCTCTTGAGGTGTTGCCGCATGGAGAGTCGACAAGTTCGGGACAGTGCCGACGGCGGCAGCAAGTATCAATGACATCAGGGAGAGGCGACGAATCATCGGAAAGTCCTAGAGATCAACGCGATTGAGCGAAACGGGAAAGCTCCATCTTCGGTATTTCCCAAGACGGGTTCAAGCAAAATGTTACTCTCCGGATACTTGAAACGAAACCAGGGACCGAACCGCCAACGGGCACAGAAATCGGCTTGAGAAATTGGCTTGCGGCTGCACGGCCGAGAATGGTGGGTGCAAATCCGCAGGCCCTGATGCGGAAATCGCACGCTCTCGAATCCGTTTGCCGGGACAATGCCTGCTGTCCAAATTCGCATTGAAACGATTAAATAAAGCTGCGCGGGTCACTACGCCGAATAGTGATCGTGTCTTGCGAGTGAAGCAAGATTGCACCCATCGGTGAGCTTTGATACGATAAGACGTGAACCGATGGACGGTCATATTTCATTCTCGCGGCTTGATTTCGGCCACGAGACGCACGCCCGACGGAGCAATCTGTATGTTGACCATTTGGGGACCACCTGATCGGGAACGCCAATTCTGCGATGGAGTCTCCCGCCGAAATTTCTTGAAAATCGGCGGAATGGGCGCAGCGGGCCTGACCTTGCCCCAGCTATTGAGTGTCGAGGCGCAGGCGGGGATCCGAAAGTCGCACAAGTCGGTGATCTTGATCTATCTGGTTGGCGGCCCGCCGCACCAGGACATGTTCGATTTGAAGCCAAATGCGCCGATCGAAATTGCCGGTCCACATCGTCCCATCAATACCAACGTACCGGGCATTGAAATCTGCGAACATTTCCCGCAGATGGCTCAAATGATGGACAAGTTTACGGTGATCCGTTCACTGGTTGGTGCGCAGAGCGGACATGACGCGTTTCAGTGTTACACGGGGCGCAAGCCCAATTCTCCGGCGCCGCTTGGCGGTTGGTCCCCGTTCGGAAACATTGTCGGAAAGATCCAAGGTCCCGTTCACCCGGCGGCTCCGCCTTTTGTCAGTATGTGCTACGAGTGCACACACGGCCCGTACAACGAACCTGGACCCGGCATGCTGGGCATTGCCCATTCACCGTTTCGGCCGACGGGTCCCGGTCGCGCCGATATGACGCTGCAAGGCATCACCTATGATCGGTTGACTGACCGCAAGAGTCTTTTGGCCAGCGTTGATCGCTTTCGCCGTGAGGCAGATACAAGTGGCAAGATGGACGGACTTGACGCGTTTACCGAACAAGCGATGGGGATTTTGACCTCGTCGAAGTTAGCCGATGCCCTAGACCTTTCTAAGGAAGATCCTCAAACGGTCGCGCGTTATGGAACGGGTGACGACGTCAAACGAATTGATGGCAATGGAGCCCCACGGGTGCCACAGAGTTTCCTTACGGCACGGCGGTTGGTCGAAGCAGGCGCACGGGTCGTTACGGTGAATTACAGCAAGTGGGACTGGCACGGTGGATCGTACAACACGATTTTTAATCGTGAACGTGAGGATTTTCCGGTCTTCGACAAAGCGATCACGGCGCTCGTTGACGATTTGCACGACCGCGGACTCGATAAGGATGTTTCGGTCCTCGTTTGGGGCGAGTTTGGACGTACGCCCACGATCAGCAAGCAAGTCGGCCGCGACCACTGGCCTCGAGTTGCGATGGCACTTCTTGCCGGTGGGGGCATGCGACATGGGCAAGTGATCGGATCGACCGATCGGCTGGGTGGCGAGGCGAGTAGCCGGCCCGTCACTTTCGGTGAAGTGTTTGCAACGCTCTACCACAATTTGGGAATCGACGTCGACAGTGCGACCGTGCAAGACGTCCAAGGGCGACCGCATTATCTTGTCGAGGGTGGCGCAAAACCGATTCGAGAATTGGGCTGACCGACGCAAGTCGTGACAACCTGACGGATCCCTGGGTCTTGAAGACCATCACTTGCACAATTGTCTTGGCTCGCTTCGGGTCAACTTCGAGCTTGATCAACAAGTCGTCAATGAGTTCCTTCTCGTCCGGCTCGACGATGCCATCTGCTAGCACGATATCGCAAGCATTGGCGAAAACTGTTTCCGTATTGCGTTAGAAGATGACGAACTACAAGAACTGTTGTCTCGGTTGGCCGAGCCATCGAGGCAGGCATTCAGTGCATTTTCGCTGGAACTGCGTGGTGTGACCGATCGCCATGTGAACGAAAGCATGGCAGCTGCGCTGGACGCAGCATGGGATGCCGGGCTCCGCGATGTGATTGCTCGGGAGTTGGCTGAAATCCGGGACCGGATCCCCTGGAACTTGGGTATGCATGATACCGTCCGTACGGATTATGCGTTGGGTGGAGAGTGATGGCGTGGTGGAAGTTCGGCGGCTGGATCAGCGGTGTGTCAATGGAAGTAGGACTGGTCTCGTTCGGCAAAAAGGGGCGTGCGAAATTCGTAAAACGATGTGGTCGAATCTACGCACACGTGTTGGATATGGTAGATTAGTTGTGCCTTAATCACGTTTTCATTGCCCCAAACAATAGGAGTACCGAACGATGTCTCGATTCGTAGCTCTGTCGGCCGTTCTTGCTGTTCTCTCTGCGTTCTCAACAGCTCTTATGGCCGATGACGTATCGACAGACGAGCTCATTCGGCAGCTGGATAGCAGGCAATTTGCAGACCGTCAGAACGCCAGCGAGAAGTTAGCGGCAAAGGGAGTCACGGCAATCGATGCGTTGCAAACGGCGGCGCTCAATGGCAGTCGTGAAGCGAGGATACGTTCGATTGACGTCCTCAAGGCACATTTTCAGAGTAGCGATGACGCTCTAAAGGCGGCTGCAAAAACGGCATTGGAGAAAATTGCCAGCAGCGACAAAGTTCAAGCTGCCCGCCGCGCCAAAGAGGTACTTCAGCCAAAAGAACCACCAGCTCCCGCGGCTCGCCAGCAGATTCAACTGGGGCAGATTCAGATTCAGGTGCAGGGGATCGCACAGGGAGGACGACGGATCTCCGTGAAGACGGTCAACGGAGTCAAGGAAATCAATGCGACTGAGAATGGGGTGAAAGTCAAAATCATCGATGATCCCAAGAACGGAATCAAGATAGAAGTGAAGACCAAGAAGAACGGAAAAGAGGACGTAAAGAAGTACGAGGCCAAGAACGCTGATGAATTGAAGAAGAAGCACCCGGACGCCCACAAATTGTACGAGAAGTACAGCAAGAAAAACCCTATTCAACTTCGCTTTCCGGGTCGACCAAACATCCAGTTGGTGCCCCGACAGGGTCGTTTTAACGCTCAACCGCTCCCCAATCGCGTCAAAATCAGTGAGACCTTGGACGGGATGAAGAAACAACTATCCGAGTCGGCGAAGAAATTGGAGAGCATTGAAACGGACTCAGCGACGAAAGAGAAGATCGAAGCAGCATTGAAGCAGCTCAAGGACGCCCAGAGTAAATTGGAAAAGCTGGCCGAATCGCTCCGTTAAATCCGATGCCGTTGCTGTTTGCCCGCCTAGAAACCGACGTTGGCCGGAGCCCGGATCCGTAACTCGACTCGTCGATAGTCGAGAACGAAGTTCGTGGCATCCTTCACACCCGCAGCCGCGCACGCATTCTGCCCACGCCGTTTACCGAGTCGGCAATTCGCATCCGCCGGTAAGGCGCGGTAAGATCTTGATTGTCGTCCCGCCTAGACAGCATGGCAGAGATTGGAGAACACGAGCATGAAATCCTACCTTCTCGCCTTCGTTATCATTTTTCTGGCCGGGCCAATACCTGCGCTGATCGGTGAGGAAAAAGAGAAGACTACGGCTCCCCCCATCCTCTGCCGCGGAAACTACCATTCTGAGGAAGAGGCGATTGCCCAACTTCAACGGCTGGCCGCGACCTACTCGAGTCTCGAGGAGTGGAAAGCTAGGTCTGCGAAGATTCGCCGTCAGATACTTGTCGGTGCCAAGCTCTACCCGCTTCCGAAACGTACTCCGCTCAATCCGTTAATTCACAAGAAGCGAAACTACCAAGGGTACACGGTCGAGTCGGCTGCCATCGAGGCGAGGCCTGGCTATCTCGTTTACGGAAATCTCTATCGCCCGATCGGCAGAGAGGGGCCTCATCCTGGGATCCTTTGTCCGCATGGTCACGCGCGAGGTCCTGGGGGCGGGCGTTTACGGTCTGACCAGCAACATCGCTGCGCTACCCTCGCTCGAATGGGTGCCGTCGTATTCTCCTACGACATGATCGGATTTGGTGATTCGGAACATTTGGGCTGGGACCATGGTCATCAACAAGCGCTGACGTTGCAAACCTGGAGCAGCATCCGCGCGATCGATTTTCTGCAATCATTACCGGATGTCGATGACAAACGAATTGGCGTCACCGGCTGCTCGGGTGGTGGTACCCAGACCTTTCTGCTGACCGCCGTGGACGACCGCGTCAAAGTGGCCGTTCCAGTGGTGATGGTTTCGGCACACTTCTTCGGCGGGTGCCATTGCGAAAGCGGAATGCCAATTCACAAGACGGCTGAATTGGAAACCAACAACGCAGAAATCGCAGCGCTTGCGGCACCGCGTCCGTTGTTGCTTGTATCGGTCGGTGGCGACTGGACGAAGAACACTCCGAAGGTCGAGTTGCCCTACATCCGCAACGTTTACAAACTGTTTGGCAAAACAGAGAACGTCGAGAACTCGCATTTTGCCGAGGAGGGGCACGGTTATCAGCTATCAAAACGTCAGGCGATGTATCCGTTCATGGTCAAGCATTTAGAGCTTGATGCGACGGGCATCGTCGACGCGAAAACAGGCCTCTTTGACGAAAGCAAAAACGCCATCGAGACACCCGAGGAAATGCGAGTCTTCGACCAGGCGAACCCACTTCCCAAACGGGCGCTCAAGCCCGGTTCGGCGGTTGCCTTTTGAGCTGACATAAATGGGTCAGGCGTCGAGCAGCGACGCCCGTCTGTATTCCACTGTCCAAACTGTTCTCTTTTATTTTGATCGAACGTCCAGGGATGAGGATAAGGAGCCACTCAATGCGAAACTTCCTGCCGGCAATCACTTTTACTTCTACCTTGGTCGCTCTGGCGCTTGTAAATTTGGGGCATGCCGCCGATTGGCCCACGTGGAGATACGACGGAAATCGGTCGGCTTCGACTCCGGACGGTCTTAGCGACGACCTTCAGTTGATTTGGTCGCGTCAGCTGCCACCACTTGTGCCCGCCTGGAAGGAAGATCCTCGTCTTCACTATGACGCCAACTACGAACCGATTGTCATGGGAAAGACGATGTTTGTGGGGTCATCTGGGGATGATTCGCTGACAGCAATCGACGTCGATACGGGTGGAAACCGCTGGAAGTTCTTTGCCGACGGCCCGATCCGCTTTGCGCCAGTCGGATGGAAGGATCGCGTTTTCTTTGGATCGGATGACGGACATTGCTATTGTCTGAACGCCGCGACGGGTAGCGTAATTTGGCGATTCAACGGCGCGCCGTCCGGTCGATTAATCATCGGCAACGAACGCCTTATCTCTGTCTGGCCAGCCCGTACCGGGCCGGTCCTTGCCAACGGTCAGTTGCATTTCACGGTCGGCGTTTGGCCGTTTGAAGGAACGTTGTTGTACAGCTTGGATCCAATGACCGGCGAGCAACTGCATGTGGCAGACCTGCGCGACCAGGCGCCGCAGGGCTACCTTGTTGAATCACACGGTAACTTGTACATACCCTGTGGCCGATCGAATGCTTACGCGATTCGACTCGACACGTTTAAACGGGTGTCGTTGAAATACAATGCCCGCGCGACGAGCGACTATCACATCACATCCAATGGTAAGTACTTGTTTCACGGTGACAAGATTGTTGATGTCACTGCTTCCGGCGAACTTCCGCTGCCTGCGCGTCGGCCTGTGTCGAGCCGTGGCAAGGTCTATTTTGTGGACAAAGGTGTGACTCGTGCCTTCGACTTGGACGAGCGAATCAAGGTCGAGAAGAAGGACCGCCGTGGCGAGATTGTCATGGTCAGCGTGCCAAAGCCTCTCTGGAATCTTGCCAAAGTCCCCACGTCGACAGTTCACTTGCAAGCCGGGAGTCGATTGTATGCGCACCATCAACAGAGAGTGTTTGCCATCGACCCGCCCAAAGCAGCCGACGGCCAACCACAAGTAGCTTGGCGATCTGAAATCGAGGGCGAAGCCGCGACGATGCTAGCCGCGGACGGGAAGTTGTTTGTCGTCGCGACGGACGGCACCATTCACTGTTTCGGCAGCAACACGAAAAACGAAAAAACAGTGATCGCTCTGACTCGCAGCGCTCCACCTGTGGCCGAGGACAGCAAAGTCGCCGTCACGAAGACGCTTCTGTCATCAGCATCGATGAAGGACGGATACTGTTTGGTGTTTGGTGTCGGCGACGGCAAACTGATTGACGCCTTGATTCAGGAGACCGAGTACCGTCTGGTCGTCGTTGATTCGGATGAAGCTCGCATCGCATCGCTCCGTCAACGTATGGACACGTATGGCCTCTACGGTAGTCGTGTCGTCGCACGGACCGCCGGGACGCAAGACCTGCAGTTTCCGCCGTATTTGGCCTCTCTTGTCACATCCGGGGACATTTCGAACCGAGATATTGGTGATCCTGAGGCGTTCTTGGTCAACGTGTTCAACGTGCTGCGCCCCTATGGTGGTGCCGCCGGTTTTCACGTTTCACAGGCGAAACATGACACGATTTACGCAGCGTTTGATGTGAGTGAATTGCCGAATGCAAAACTGTTGCGGATCAACGGCGTAACTTCTTTGACACGTCCGGGCGCACTACCCGATAGCGGCGACTGGACGCATGAGTTTGGCGACCCGGCGAACACGCTCATGTCTGAAGACAAGCTGGTCAAATCTCCTCTGGGTGTGCTCTGGTTTGGCGGGCCGTCCGCCGACGGTAGTCTCTATTACGATCGTCATCAGTGGGCGCCGAGCATGGCGGTCATCGAAGGGCGGATGTTCCTTCAAGGCCCGAAGAAATTCACCGCTGTCGACGTCTACACGGGGCGCATTTTATGGCAGAGGGAATTGCCGGACGGCATTAGCCCGGGTCGCGGTTCGAATTGGGGAGGCGCTGGCTACCACTATGTGGTCGCCAAAGACTCAATCTACCTGACTCTTGCTGACAAGTGCCTCCGGCTGGCGCCCGCGTCGGGCGAAACACTGGCCGAGTTCAATCTTCCAAACAAGACACTCCGTTGGGGCCGTACTCGACTGTGGAAGGACCTATTGATTGTCCCCGCTTTTTCAAAGGCGGCTGATGACACCGAAGCCCGACCTAGAACAATTTTTGCCCTCAATCGCCAGACAGGTGCCGAGGTCTGGTCGAAACAGTCCGAACTCGGTTTTCCACTGATGGCCATCGGCAACGATGTGCTCTATTGCTACGAGGGAAAACTCACTGGGCTCTACGAGGGGAATAGCAAGTTGCGGCGCGGTGGCGTGCCCGTACCAGCCAGCGATGAGCTGACGCTGCAGGCGTTCAATGTGCTAACCGGAGAAGAGATCTGGAATAAGTCCACCACAGAACCTGCGTCTTGGCTGTCGTTTTCCGAGGACTACGATGTTGTGTTGATGTCGAATCGTAACGGTATGGAAGCCATTGACGGCACGTCGGGGAAGACTCTCTGGAGCAAGCAGGCCAGTGGGCAGGGTTTCAAAGGTCATCCAGAGAACTATTGGGACAAACTCATTATTTGGAAGGACCAGTTATTGGACCAACGAGGTCCCGGACTGGCGTACGGCATTCGAACGGGTGAAAATGTCGCCCAGACAAACCCCTTGACCGGGCAACAAGTCGACTGGGAATTCACGAAGGCGGGGCACCACTGCAACTATGCGATTGCCAGCGAATTCCTGATGACTTTCCGTGCCGATACGGCCGGTTTCTGCGACATCGCAACCGGCGAGACATCGCGGCTCAATGGCTTTCGACCGGGCTGTCGAAATAGTCTGATCCCAGCCAACGGAGTGCTCAACGCGCCCAATTACGGCTTCGGTTGTATTTGTTCCTACTCGGTCTTTACGTCGCTGGCACTGGTTCATGTTCCCGAGGCCGAGGCTTGGACCTACAGTGCCCATCAATTTGATAAGGGACGGATCAAACAACTTGGTATCAACTTTGGCGCCCCTGGCGATCGACGGGCCAAGAATGGCACCATGTGGTTGGACTATCCAAGTGTGGGTGGCCCGTCGCCGAAAGTCGACGTTGCCGTGACTGGTAGTCGTCAAGTGTTTCGCCGGCATCCGGCAACCGTCTCTGGTGAGGGCCCCAACTGGGTCGCTGCCTCTGGCGTTGAGGGACTGGAGTCGTTGACGATCCCACTGGTGGCAAAAGGTGATGCCAAAGCGGCGGCCGAGGAGCGGAAGTACACCGTACGGCTGTTCTTCGCCGAGCCAGATGAAATCGAAGTTGGCGCTCGAGTATTTGACGTCGAGATTCAGGGCAATCGCGTGATCAGCGGGTTGGACGTACGCGAGGAAGCACGTGGCTCACACCGAATGCTCTTGAAAGAGATCAAGGGTGTGGTCGCCAAAGAGAGCTTGAAGATCCATTTCGCCACTCGCCATGGGTTGGCGATGATTTGCGGTGTGGAAGTTCTTGCCGACGATTGATTTCGCCGTTGGTCAGACGACTTTGCGATGAACCTGTGACCGAGTGGCCGCGCACGAAATCGATTGCTCCGTCGAAGACAAACGATTGCTCAACCGGTTGCACAAACAGTCGCGTGGCCGTCGGTATAAACCCTGGTAGACGATCACCAAATTTGTCTTGGTATCACTGTTTGAACGAGTGGATCACGGCAAGTTGTTTTTCTCGCAACATTACGCTGTGCAGCATTTCACATATTACGACATCGACTGGCTGTTCAGGTAAGTACTCAAACGCATCCGCGCACACGACCGAAACGCGGTTGGACGTCAGATTGTTGGCGAGGAATTTGCGAGAAACCCGCACCAGCTCGGGATTGCGTTCGACGTAAATTACCTCGCCACCCTGTTGCGCCGCGAAGTAGGACAAAATGCCCGTGCCACCGCCCAGTTCAAGCACTCGCGTGCCCTTGTGCACTGTCAATTCAATGGCTTCTCGGAACGTGGTGACTCGGTTAACGTCTTGCAACATGTTGAAGTGGTAGTGCAACGGAATGAACTGCCCCAGCAACTGTTCTTCCGACGCGTGCTCGACGTGGTCGTTGAGTGTTTCTTTGCGGTCACGATGCGGAAAAGGAAGCGTGTGGCGTTCCATGGCATGTTTGCCCCAAGTGGGCGAGGTCTTTCCTTTACCTGATGTCGCTCGACGGGTAAGATTGATAGTTGGGTCTCCAGGATCAATGGCCAAATCGAGGAATCTGTCCCATGTTGCGTGCGATTACAGTAGTGGCGATCATCGTTGGTTCCTGCGCGTCTTCTCTAAATGCTGCCAATTTGACTGGGATCTATTTGGAGACTCGAACTTGTCAGGTCTATACGGGACCTTGTTTCGCGAATGCTGAATCGGAAGGCTTGGCCGGTCGAAATGCGATCATGGCATGGCGATTTGAGCAGGGAAAACAGGGGGACGTCGATCTGTCGGGCCTTTCGGTGGTGGTGGTCGTAACGGCCACGGATACGCTGGGCTTTCGAGGGCTCGACAATGCCCGATCGATGAAGACGGTTCTGTTGCTGGACGAAAAAGCGAGTGAGAAACAACGAAATGCGCTGATTGAGTTTGTCTCGGAAACGGTTCCCAAGGCGACCGAATGCGTTGTGCGAACCGATGTGAAGCCGATCGAAATGAATCTAGACCTGGTGAAGCTCGAAGGTCGATTGAAAGCCGGCAAAGAGGTCGTATTGAATACTCGCAAGGCGGGTCGAGAAGACTGCATTTGCATGAACGAGACAGCCTACTACCCCCCGTTGGCCAAGGTTGAACATTTTGCTCCGGGAGTGACCGTGGATGGCAAGTTCAATGGCCGCGGTCTGGGAACTCGATGGTCGACTCCAGGCGACCGCAGCTCGTACATGGCCACATTTTCCTACGAGTAGGATCGGTGTTTGTTTCGCGACAGAGATTGAAATATACTTGTAGTCCCGCCCAAACAAGTGTCCGGAGTGGTTGCCTGTTCCATAAGCTGGCACGCGATAGCCTCCGGTTCCTTTCAGACAAACTTCGTGCCGACGGCAATGCCAGAATCGTGGGCTGACGCCCTGCGGCTGATTTTCCGATCGACACAACGTCACCACCGGTTTCGAAACCGTCGAGACCATGATGGTTGACATATTGCAAATCAATCCCTTGAGGAGATTTCTTATGATGAATCCCCGCTCATTGACCTGTCTGGCCGCCATTTTGGCCGTGGTCGCTTCGGCTACTGCCGCTGACTACCGTGTCGAAAAGGGCAAGGAGTCAATACCCGCCGGCGTGTCGCCGGCAATCGCAAAACAATTGGCTCCAGCTTCTCTGACGGTGATTCGTGGAACGAGTCGCACGATCCTGCACGTCTGGCTCTGCAAGGAGTGGCAGTTAACAGCATTTGAAGCCAAGGGCGACGTCAATTATCCATTCCAACCGGGCCAGCTGATGGGATTAATGCAGGTCGTGAGAAAACACTCTGACTTTCGCGATCAAGACATCGCCGATGGCGTCTACACGCTTCGTTACGGTCACCAACCGGTGGACGGAGCCCACATCGGTACGTCGCCAACACGTGATTTCCTTTTGCTCATCTCCGCCAAGGTGGACAAGAGTGTCAAGCCGATCGGCTACGAAGATTTGGTCTCGGCCAGCGGCGAAGTTGCGGGAACGAATCACCCTGCCCTGTTTTCATTGCAGCAGGTCCGTGGGGGCGGTCCAATCCGCCACGACGAAGATCGAGACTGGTGGATCGCGCGTTTGACCGGGACCGGAAAAGTCAAAGACAAATCTAAATCGCTGGCCTTGGACCTGGTAGTCTACGGACAAGGGGAATGAGTGTGGGCCGTTCAATTTGGCAAAACGTCGTGCAGTGGGTAGGGCAACATGCCCCAACCGTCGTCCTATTGGGGTTGGGCGGGTTTTTCTACGGCGGTCTGATTGTTTTTGGCAATGACCCTCCAGTTGCTGATTCTATTTCTGACAAGGTGAGTCCGGATGAGGGGGAGAAACGGCCTTCGCCCCGTGCGGAGACGCTGCGAGGACGCGTCGTTTGGCTTGCAGAGGCTCTTGAGAGGCGTTGGAAGGTGAAGACGGTTCCGGAATCGGTTCACCGAGTTCTAGCGCTGGAGACGAAGGACGGAACTCTGGTGCCGTTGCTCGAAGATGTCCGGGGCCGGGCATTTCGCGCGGATCCGCGACTACGTGAACTGAAAGATTGTGAACTGCTTGTGCGTCGCTACCCGGGCGTGCCAGCGGTCAAAATCATACATGTTTTCAGCCACGAAAACGGCAAGAAATACGTGGTCGACTATTGGTGCGATATCTGTGCGATCGCGATGTTCGAGCTCAAAGCGTGTGATTGTTGTCAGGGTGAAATTGAATTGCGCCGTCGTCTCGTGCCATCGAAACGGTAGGGTTTCGTCGGCGCGTTTCGCGTTCCGTGGGCTGACGCCCGCGGCCACATTCTTCGACCGCGTTCGCGGCCGGCAGGTTTATTCAGCTCAGACCGATCCCGCGGGCTGGCGTTTCGTGCTTGTATTTCCAATGGCTGGCCCGCGCGGACGGGCCGTTAACCTGCTTGGCCCCAGGACTTACGTCAATCTTATCGATGAGAACAACTTTTTGCCCGGTACTCATTGTGGATTCCTCAGGGTTTGCTAGAATAGCTTTCGATCTTGATACTCATTATCAAGTAGAGACACGCCAGCATGTGAGGGGCGCAGCGAACCTCCCCGCCAGCCAGTCGATAACGCAAGTACCGATTTGGAGCCCCAGTCATGCTACATATGTCCCGTTGTTCACAACGCCGTGGATTCACGCTTGTCGAGTTATTGGTGGTGATTGCCATTATTGGGGTGCTGGTCGCCCTGCTGCTTCCGGCGGTGCAAGCTGCACGTGAAGCGGCCCGCAAAATGAAATGCCAAAACAATTTGAAGCAGATTGGTTTGGCGATGCAGAACTACGAAACAAGTTGGCGTAGCTTTCCGCCAAGCATGGTGCTTGGTCTGCAATCCCCGCCGGACAGCTGGTCTGCTCAAGGGCGAATCCTACCGTACATTGAGATGGGCAACATGTACGACATGATCGATTTTAGTCGGGGTTACAACGCCAACTCGGAGCTGAAGAAGATTCGAGTCGACATCTATCAATGTCCCAGTGAGATCAACTCGCGAGTTCGGAAGAAAAATGGCATCGATATTCACTATCCGTTGAATTACGCGGTGAATATGGGCGTTTGGTTCGTCTACGATCCGCGGTCGAGCCTCGGTGGAGAGGGTATGTTTTTCCCCAATAGTTTCTTGCGTCACGCCAGCATCATTGACGGGACGAGCAACACGATTTGCCTTGCGGAAGTAAAGACCTACACGCCCTATTATCGCGATTCGCAGACGACCATGCCGAGTGGGATCCGATCGCTGCAGCCGTTGTGCGGTCTTGGTGAGTTCAAGGCGACAACCGGGCACACCGAGTGGGTGGACGGTCGAGTTCACCAGGCTGGCTTCACCGCACTGTTCACGCCCAATGCCGATTTTGCCTGCGTCATCGGAGGCAGGCGGTATGAGGCAGATTGGACGAGTTCACGAGAAGGTAAAACGACCGACCAGCCGACGTTTTCGGCAGTGACATCTCGCAGCTATCACTCAGGTGGAGTGGTGAATGCCGTGAGGATGGACGGTTCGGTGGCCGTGATTCCAAACGGAGTCGACATCAAGGTCTGGCAGGGACTTTGTACTCGTGAAGGTGGCGAATATGGGACGCTCCACTAACAGAGAGGGGCGATTTGTGGACGAGCCACGAGATGAAGACGCTGCAAACGAGTGCCGGGACATTTCTGATCATCAGGCCAGTCCAGAAGTCCAAGCAGACGCGGACGAGGTGAAGGTATGGAATTCCCAGCAACTGCTCGGTAGTGGGCGCGAGGCGGTCATCCTGCACGGCAGCCAAGTGTACCGCCTTCTCTGTACTCGAAACGGGAAGCTGATCCTGCAGAAATAAGGTCGCAACGGCGATTACCGTGGTAAACGGGTGGCCGACACCTTCTTTTCGGGAACTTCCTGGCGCGCCGTTTTATCGATCAGTTCCTCGCGGGAGATCCTCTCCTCGGGCGGCGCATCGATACCGATTCGCACGCCTTGAGGCGACACTTTCACTACAGTGATGGTGATGTTGTCGCCAATTTGGATCGCCTCACCTACTTTACGGCTTAGTACCAACATCCGTTTACCCGTCCTGTCTCACCCTGATCGTCCGTTGAATTCGTACCTGTTGTGAACTCATAAAGGGAGTGGCCCAACCTCATCTCTCAAGCCCTGGCGGGCTTTTCAAACGAGATTTTGGGAGACAACCGCGTATGCTAGCAGTGCTAGCGACCAAGTGCAACTGGCCGCGCGTTCGGGCATTTCAGCTCACCGATCTAGATCGCGGTTCGATGGACGGCTAGTGACGCGCATGCCGCCGGGATGTTGGACATCGAGAATTTGAGATGCCGGCCAACTTGAAATCGCGCCATGCTGTTTGAGGTACTCGCTAATCAACAGCAATTTCTGCGCGGCTTTCAATTCACCGCTTTGTTCCAGACCGGGACCGCGCCCCCAGATGATTTTGACGTTCTGACCGGCGCGAAGCGAAAAAACGGGACTCGCGTCGACGACTGATCGTGCGACGTAGATATTGTCGATCCCCCATTCACGCCACAGTCGGACCAGCATTGTTGCCAGGGTTGCGCCATGTTGGACTCGATCGTCTGGCCAAGTGATTCCAACATCGTTCGGAACCTGCGGCGGAGGCTGAGAGACGATTCTCAAGTAGTTGTTTAGCCGTTCAGGTTCTTGATGAAATCGGTCCTCAGGCAGTACAACGCCTTCGCTGTCAACGGGTTCCCAACCGCCCGAATTCGCAGTGAGTTGAATCCAGACGACGGCGATGGGTTGACGGTATTCCAGCTCGATTCGCACGCGGTTCGGGGCCGATTTCGTGACACGTTCAACATTCTTTACCCACGGGTTTAGTTCAAACGCCTGGGCGATCCTTGTCGCGGCGTGTGGGTCTAAGGTGCTTACTTCCTCAAGCAATCCAGAGGAAAAGACTTCCTTTTTGATCTGCGTCTCTGGTGAAATCCAATCGGGGAGATTGTTTAAATCGATCGACTCGGCCGTGACCCAATACCGGGAGTTTTGGGCGACCAAGGGCCCCCATTTGGACCAGGAATAGAACAATGCGCCGGCGATGCAAACGCCGACGAGCAGTGTCGTGAGGATACCGGCCCAACCTTCGCCAAACGGCTGAATCAAACGGTGCAGCATGGTTCGAAGTGCCACGGGCAAGCTAGATTGTCGAGCCATGGTAGGGGCAGACGCAAATAGGCGAGATTTCGGACGGTCGGGGCGCGGGGACAGTTTCCCCACGAGCAGGGGCTGCAAGCAGTGCAGCGAGAGGGATTACCAGATTTCGAGACTTACTTCAAGCTCGACTCCCATCTGCTCCAAGACGGTCGACTTGATAAGGTCCAACAACCGCCGAACATCGTCCGATTTAGCTCCCGGGTGGGCGACAATAAACGTTGGGTTTTTCTCACTGACCTCCACTTCGCCCACACGCGTACCTTTGAGTCCGGCTTGTTCAATGACCGTGGCGGCAGCCAGACCGACCGGTTCCCGAAATGCTGGGACGCCAATTTCGCCGTCGACCAGCTGAGTGGACTGTCGTTTCAGCCAGTTCTTTTGCAGTTTCTTGACTAGACCCTTCGATTCGGTCGGTTCCAGGTCCACCTGCACTCGCAGGATCGCCAGTTCATCAACGCTGCTGCGGCGGTGACCAAAGTGCATATCGGATCGTTGATGTTGATGGATTTCACCAGACCGGTTCAGCACAACGACGGACGATACGCATTGGCCGATGTCGGCACTTCCAGTTCCGGCGTTTCCGTGGATCGCACCACCAATTGTTCCTGGAATGCCAACCAGGGATTCCAGGCCAGCGAGTCCGTCACGGGCCGCGGCAGAGAGAACCTGCGACAACTTCGCTCCGCCACCGGCGGAAATGCCCGTGTCGCTGGTCTTGATATCACTAAATTCTGGGGATACCAGCCGAATCACGACACCGGCAACGCCTTCGTCTTGAATCAACAAATTGGTACCACTTCCCAACAGACGAACGTGGACGGACGATTCGCGGCACCGTTTTACAATCGTGACCAGTTCGTCTTCATTTGTCGGCTCGACGAAGTACTGTACCGTACCGCCCATACCCAGCCAGGTGAGTGCACCGAGGGGCTCATTTTCCCGAACAATATGTTCCATGCCAGCAAAGAGGTGGTTCATCGAGCTGCGTTGCCTCTACAAGAGCGGGCGTTTTTGCCAAGAGTGAGATCGGCGATCTTAGGGCGGCCAGCACGACCTGTCAAATCCTGCCAAAGCTGCACTCATCGTACGATGGACGTGGTCCCCAGTCGAGGCCGCCGACCTCTACCGCTCACGGCGCTATCGTGTGCCGCTACGGTTTCAAAAGTAACAATCGTACTCGGTTGAGGACTTGCTTTGCGATTCTCGGTCGGACAACTTCGGGGTGCCCAATCAGCCTCGCCTCGAACGATTCCTGCTCACCTGGTCCAACGATGGCGCATGGGCAGATCCCATCGTCAGTGCCCAACGGACGTGTCAATCGGCCAACGACGGCGGCGAAATCGACGCCCAGTTGTTGCTGCATCAAAATGGCCAGCCTCATCACCGCCTGAGAATTTGTCAAATCGGTTTGTTGGTCGATTCCCAGACGAGCCAACGACGTTGGGTCTTGCATGACCAGGGACAACGGTACGGTATCGGCGGTTTCATCGAGTTGAGCGAACCAGCCGGCGATCAATCCACGGGTGCCTTGTTCCAGCGAGGCGAATCGTCTGCCGGTCTTTCGAAGTAGACGGTCAACGACATGATGAAGTTCATCGTCTTCTTCACCAAACACCACATTTTTCAAGCATTGCCGAATGGTCTCTTCGGTTGGTTTCATCGCCTGAAAGCATTGTTGATCATCCTTCCCCACGGCGGTGATGCGCAGCGTAATCGTCGCCTGACTCACCGTAATTCCAACGCTCGGCTCGCGGCCACGCCGAATTAAGTCTGGCAGCATCAGTTCGAGATCGCTTTCACCGACTCCAAAGCACTTGATGCGACGATGTCGAATGATCCGCCGCTGATTGCCGAGAAGTTGAATCAGCGATGGCTCCACCGTCGCTTCCCACATCTCTCGCATTTCCACCGGTACGCCTGGCAGGCAATAGAAGGTGCCACTGTGTTGTCGTCCCAAGATCCCCGGCGCCGTTCCGTGTGGATTGTAGATCGGTTCGGTTCCCGCTGGGAACATTGCCTGAATCCGATTCGACTCGGGCATCGGTCGTGATCGCTTGACGAATCGTTGCTGTATATGGACCAGGGAAGGTTCGTCGAGTACGAGATCGACGCCCAACATTCCGGCGAGTGACTCGCGAGTCAGGTCATCCGCGGTAGGTCCCAATCCACCGGTTGCCACAATCACTTCAGCCCGACGGCAGGCCGTGTCAAATGCCACCCGATTCGACTCGAGGTCGTCTGCAACGGTGGTGTGAAAAAGAGTACGAATTCCCAAGTCAGCGAGGCGTTGGCTGATCCACTGAGAATTGGTATCCAATCGCTGCCCACTGGTCAGTTCGTCACCGATCGATATTACTTCCGCTCGCATTAACTCTCCTTGTAAGAATAAGATAAAGGAGACCATGTTTTTTTCAAGTTCGCATGAGGACCTGTCATCTTTCGTGCGAAGTTTCGTTTGTCGCCCGTCCATAGCGTACCATGTCACCGACTCGACGCCTGCGTCGAACTCTTGTCACTTCAAGTTCCCGTCGTTTCCACGAGTCTTGCCTCAGCGATTCTCTTCAGCTTCGACCCGATTGAATTTCGAGCTGGCGTCGTTTAAAAGGGGTGCAGTCGGCCTGCGCTGATGCCAGCCGTACAGGATGGACGTTCGCTGCCAGAATATCGATCCATTTCCACGCCGCCATTATTGAACCTGGAGTCCGTATTGTGACCGTTGCCCCGCCTCTCAACCCTCCCGTCCGCACTCTGATGGGCCCAGGTCCCAGCGACATTCACCCTCGCGTGCTTGAGGCATTGGGAAAAAACACGGTGGGCCACTTAGACCCCTACTACCTTTCTCTCATGGATGATGTGCAGCGGATGTTGCGTGAGCTCTTTCGCACGCAAAACGAGTTAACGATGGCGATCAGTGCGACCGGATCCGCTGGCATGGAGGCGACGGTGGTCAACTTGATCGAACCGGACGACAAGATGGTTGTTTGCGTTAATGGAGTTTTTGGTGGACGGATGGCTGACGTTGCCGAGCGTGCTGGCGCCAAGGTTGTTAGAGCGGAACGCCCCTGGGGCGAGGTGTTTAACGTCGAGGATCTGCGATCGGTGTTGGCGAAGGAGCGTCCAAAAGTCGTGGGCATTGTCATGGCGGAAACGTCAACGGGCGCTTCTCAACCGATCGAAGAAATCTCCAAATTGGTTCACGAACACGACGCATTGTTGTTGGTCGATGCTGTCACTTCTTTGGGAGGCATACCTGTCGAAGTCGATGGCTGGCAGATTGACGCCATCTATTCAGGCTCACAAAAATGTCTCAGTTGTCCCCCAGGCTTGGCACCGATTTCTTTCAGTCCAAGAGCGATGGAGGTTATCAAGTCGCGGAAAACGAAAGTGCGGAGTTGGTATCTGGATGTTTCAATGTTGGCAAGTTATTGGGGAAGTGATCGCGCATACCACCATACAGCTCCGATCAATATGAGCTATGGACTTTACGAGGCGTTGCGTTTGATTCACGGTGAGGGGTTAGAGAACTGCTATGCGCGACACCAGCTCAATCACGTGGCGCTCGCGTCCGGTTTGGAGCAACTGGGGATTCTTTATGCGGCTCAAGAGGGGCATCGTCTGCCCATGTTAAACGCCGTCAAAATTCCAGACGGGATCGACGACGCGCAAATACGTCGTGAATTGTTGCAACGGTTTGGAATTGAAATTGGTGGAGGACTCGGCGCCTTTAAAGGCAAAGTTTGGCGGATTGGATTAATGGGCTACGCGGCTCGTTCGGGCAACGTCTTGCTCTTCCTCGGCGCTCTTGAACAGCTATTGGCCGAACAGGGTCACAAGTTCCAGCACGGCGCCGGTGTCGCCGCCGCGAACGCTGTCTATCTTGACCAGCCTTAGCCGTGAGTCCTTCATTTCTTCTGCTGAAGACGCGTGTTGTCCGACGTTCGGCGCTCTTGGTGAGAGTAGGTTCTTGCTATGGGGGTTCTTGCCGTACAAGTTGGCTAATCGCCTTGAATTGCGAGTCGGCTGCGTCTTCACACCATTCAAAAATCGCGGACTCGGTTGGGAGCAGCGTGACGCCTTCGGCCTCCAGACGCCTCATCGCTGCTTGGTGCGTTGCGGCAAACCGTGACGAGACGGCATCTTCCACGACGAAGACGCGGAACCCCAGGGCGGCAAGGTCCAATGCCGATTGTGTCACGCAGACATGAGACTCGATGCCAGCCAAAACGACTTGGCATCGGCCGTCATCACTCAGGCTATCGATGATCTGTGCACACTGTCCGCAACTAAAGCGAGTTTTTTCGACGGCCGTAGGAAGTTGCGACCGCAATGGTTCGACAGTCGTCCCCAGGCCGCTAGGGTATTGTTCGGTGACAAAGACGGGCACGTTTAACCGTTGGGCTGCCTCGATGAGGCGTCCGATATTCCAGATCAATCGTCGCGTATCGACGATGACCGGCATGAGTTTTTCCTGCACATCAATGACCACCAAGGCGGATGTTTCTCTGCCTAGGAGTTCGCTGCTGCGACGCAAATCGTTGGCATGGCTGTCATTCATCGGGTTGGCTCCGATCCACGGGCAAGACCCATATTTGGAGCCGGCAGCTGCCAAAACAGGGTACGTTCGAACTACCTACGATCATCGTCAATCCGGCCGGTGGATCAAGTGTACTGTTGCAATCCACCAACATTCGCCAGAATGAAGAAGCTCACATTGGATTGCGGTCATGTTTTTGCGGTTTCTTGGAAATCTCGCCGTAGTCGTCTAGCGAAAGGTTGGATCAGATGCAAATCAAGGCTACCACCATATTGACCGTTCGGCGTCCGAACGAGGTCGCGATGGGTGGCGATGGCCAGGTGACGCTCGGAAACGCGATCATGAAGGCGGACGCGGTCAAGATTCGACGCCTGTTAGATGGGCAGGTGTTGTGTGGATTCGCTGGAGCCAGTGCGGATGCCTTCGCATTGCTCGAACGCTTCGAGGCAAAGCTCAAAGACTATCCCGGTAACATGCCTCGAGCCGCTACCGAATTGGCCAAGGAATGGCGCACCGATCGCATGCTACGTCGATTGGAAGCGATGATGGCTGTAGCCGATCACCAACACACATTACTGGTGAGTGGTACGGGAGACGTCATTCAACCGACCGACGGAATCGCGGGTATCGGTTCGGGTGGAAATTATGCAATCGCCGCGGCCCGAGCCTTGGTGAAACATACCGAACTGCCCGCTGCGACGATCGTGGAGCACGCGTTGCAAATCGCCGGTGAAATCGATATCTACACTAATACCAATATCAAGGTTGAGGTACTCGGGTGAAGCAAGTGAAATCGGTCGACGGCATCCCCGCACCAGGGGGAATAATGACACCTCGCGAAACGGTTGCGGCATTGGACCGTCATATCGTGGGGCAACATGACGCGAAACGGGCAGTGGCCGTGGCGATGCGCAACCGATGGCGGCGACAGCAGCTTAGCGAAGATCTTCGTCGTGACGTTTCGCCTAAGAACATTCTGATGATCGGTCCAACCGGTGTCGGAAAAACCGAGATTGCGCGTCGGCTAGCGAGACTGACTGGTGCACCGTTTGTCAAAGTTGAAGCGACCAAGTACACCGAGGTTGGGTACTATGGACGGGATGTTGAGAGCATGATCAGAGATTTGGTCGAAAATGCGATTAACATCGTGCGCCGAGAGGAAATAAAAGGGACCGAGACGGAAGCCAAACGTCGAGTCGACGAACGTTTACTCGACTTGCTCGTTCCCAGGCGTCACGGTCTCGAGGAAGATGAAGAGAGCCATCAACAGTTCGAGCGTTCGCGTGCCAAAATGGCCGCGATGTTGTATTCAGGCGAGTTGGACCAACGAACGGTTGAACTGACCGTGGAGCAAAAATCAACTCCGATGGTCTTTAGTGGGGCTGGTCTCGAACAGATGGATGTTGATTTGCAAGGGATGTTCGAGAAGCTGGTACCCAAGTCTACAGTACGGCGAGAGTTGACGGTTGCCGAAGCGCGGGGCGTGTTGCTGGAACAAGAAACGGAAGCACTGCTGGACCCGGAAAAGATCAACGCCGCCGCAATCGAGCTGGCAGAAAACATGGGAATCGTCTTCTTGGACGAGATTGACAAGGTAATTGCCAGCGAGTCTAAGTCGGCGGATGTATCTCGTCAGGGTGTACAGCGAGATCTGTTGCCCATCGTCGAGGGCACCACCATACAGACCAAGCACGGTTATATTCGTACCGACCATATATTGTTCATTGCGGCGGGCGCATTTCACCGCCATAAACCAAGCGAGTTGATGCCCGAACTGCAGGGTCGCTTTCCGATTCGTGTGGAACTCAAGGACCTCCAAAAAGACGACTTTGTTCGGATTCTCAAGGAGCCGAAGAACTCCTTAACCCGCCAATACACCGAGTTGCTTCACACCGAAGGCGTTAAGCTCGTTTTTTCTGACGATGCGGTTGAGGCGCTGGCAAACTACGCCTATCAAGTGAATCAATCGACGCAGAACATTGGAGCACGCCGGCTTTACACGATTCTGGAGCAGTTGCTGGAAGAGCTTAGCTTCGAGGCGCCAGACATGTCGATGGCACGTGTCGAAATCAACGCCGCCTACGTTGACGAACGGTTGGCTGCGATTGCCGAAGACGAAGATCTGAGTAAGTACATCTTGTAAGTTTGTATCGGGAACGTCCCGGATGTAGCTCAAACTGCATCATCTTGTCGCACAGGCGATGCTATGGAAGAACGATTCCTACAATGGCTCGGTGATCACGTACTACCGGATGGTGATATCCCATTGGGAATCGGGGACGACGGCGCGGTCCTGCCCCCCTGCCCCGCTGGACTGATTGTCACCGTCGACATGTTGTTGGAGGGAGTTCATTTTCGCTTTACTGCAGACGGCGAATTTCCCGGCGCCACGCCGTACCAGATTGGCCGCAAAGCGCTGGCGGTTAACCTCAGCGACATGGCTGCCATGGCGGCTGTTCCCATGGCCGCTCTGGTTGCGGTAGCCGCCGATTCAAGTCGGCCGGATCACGACCTTCCGAGTATTTACGAAGGGCTATTGAACCTGGCTGGCGAGCACAACGTGACGATTGTTGGAGGTGACACAAACGCAACCTCCGGGCCGCTGACAATATCGGTCACGGTCCTTGGCCAGTCCGCGAACGCTTGGCGACGATCTGGGGCGTCTGTCGGTGACGAACTGTGGGTAACGGGTCGACTTGGTGGCAGCCTGTGTGGGCACCACTTGAACTTTCAACCCCGTCTCGAAGAATCGAGATGGCTAGCGAAACAGGACGGTGTCTCCGCTGCAATGGACCTCAGTGATGGTCTGAGTATCGACTTGCCCCGGTTGGCCACGGCGAGCGAATGTGGCGCGATCGTATTCGCGGAAAAAGTGCCGATATCGGACGACGCCGGCGCATTACACGAACGTGATGGGATCCCCGTTCTACGTCACGCATTGGACGACGGAGAGGACTTTGAATTGCTGTTGGCGATCGAGCCGCAGCACTCCCGGAAGATCGCCAGTGAGTGGCCATTTCGAACGGCGTTAACACAGATTGGGCACTTGCAGGAGTTGCAAAGCGGAGTACAACTCTGCGACGCATCTGGGCGCCGTCAGCCTATGGAACCAGCGGGTTTTCTTCACCAATAGCCGGATAGAACAGTGTCAGTGACGTACGAATTACAACGGGTTGCCGATGACGAATCGAGTACGGCGGATCTTGCCCTCGCGGTGACACATGCCCTGCCAAAGCGATTGTTGATTGGACTGATTGGGACGCTTGGCGCCGGCAAGACACGGTTCGTTAAGGGACTTGCTGTGGGGTTGGGCATACCGGCAGAAAATGTGACCAGTCCAACATTCGTGCTCTGTCAATCGCACCATGGCCGATGCTTGCTTCATCACCTGGATGCCTACCGTGTGGCGGACGACGATGAGTCGTTTGAACTGGGGGTCGATGAGCGAATCGAGGAAGATGCGATCACTGTGATCGAATGGAGCAATCGCTTCGCACACTTGTTGCCCGCCGAACGCTTGGACATTCAGGTCGACGTGGTCAGTGAGACAAAGCGAGTGTTCCACTTTCTCGCCACCGGAACCGAGGCGGTTGAAACGTTACGCCGACTCTGATCCTATACAAAAGCAGGCGTGAACGAAGAAGTTCGACTATTTCTTTTTGCCCATGCGGCCAAAAAGAAGCTCGCCACTGCGAACGATGTAGAACTTCGGATAGCTGCTCTTTTGGTACTCGCCGTTGTTCATAATATAGGCCAAGTCTTCAAAGGAAACGACTTCCCACTTGTGAAGACCAACCAGCACGTCGCCTCGATTGATTCCGCTTTGCTGGGCCAAGCCACCCTGTCGCACTGCGAGCACTCGAAGACCGCCGCGATAACCATGTCGTTTTAGCGTCGGTGCTTGGTCCGATGTGGACGAAGCCAATTGCAAACCGAAGATGCGCCACGCTCGTTCTGCAGAGGACTCAAAGGTAGACTGGCCAGCTTTCGCTAACGCGAACTGGATCTCTCGGTCGTTACCGTCGCGATGAACGACGAGTGCGATCTCATCTCCTTTTCTCTTCCCGAGCAACGATCTCTGGAAGTCGAGACGACGCACGACAGACACGTGATTACAGGAGACGATTCGATCGCCGGCTCGCACTCCTGCCAGAGCGCTAGGGCTTTGGGAGATGACACGTTCGACAACAAGTTCTGGACCGTCCGCGCGAAAGTCGGTGGAGACGACCATGCCATGCGTCACGTACTTGTTGATCTCATGTTCGAATAAATTGCCTGCAATCTCGATTGCCTGATCAATAGGGAGCGCAAAACCAATTCCCTGTGCCCCTACACGCACGGCCACATTGATGCCAATCATGTCACCATTGATGTTTAACAAGGGGCCTCCGGAATTACCCGGATTGATGCTGGCGTCGGTTTGAATCAGGTCGTGGTAGCTCTGCTGATCATTCACCTGGACGAAGCGGTGCAGAGCGCTGATGATTCCTCGCGTGACCGTGTGTGTGTACCCGTATGCATTACCAACTGCGATGACGTCTTCGCCGGGCAGCAGATCGTGCGAGCGACCAATTCTGGCAACCGGCAAATTGCGTTTAGTCGAGATTTTCAAAATCGCTAAGTCGGTCTTTGGGTCGTGGTTTATGAGTTTTGCGATGACAGTAGAGTCGTCAGAGAATGTGATCTTGATTTCCGACACACCGTCGACGACGTGGAAATTCGTCAGGATGTAACCTTTGTCATCGATCACAATGCCCGTCCCCATTCCATTGACGTGCCGTGACTGCCCTGTCGCGCTGCGTTCGAATTTGCGACCGTGTATGTTGACCACGGACGGCTTTATCTGCTGATATGCCTGGACGATCGGCGATTCGCGCCGCGTCCGCAATTCGTCGCCGGGTAGTGATATTGGGCATGCTAGAATGCAGACAAGTGCGATTCCAAGTAGGCAGGATGCAGCACGCTGTTGTTTCGACATGAGCAGGTATCCAGCCTACGGACGTCCGTCACAACGAGACGAATCGTCGTTAAGGGAGTCTCGGGAAATCCGAAAGGAAGATCGGCTTCCAGCGACTCCCTCCTTGATGGGGTCCGCGCCGGCCCACAAGGTCTCGCTAGAATCGCTAGTTTCATGAACGAATCCGCGCACCTCTACTTGCTAAGGACTTTGCGTTGTTTGGGTAGATCTTGCCGATTTGTTAAAGTTTGCCGGCTAAAACACGGATGACGATAGCGTTATCCAAGTGGGTAGGAATCCGGCCAACATCTCATACCGGCCAAACATGTCATGGATCGGACAGTTGCACTTATCGTCTGCGGGGCTGAGGCCAACCAGGATCCAGCAACAAACGATTTGCGTCGGGCAGACGAGCCGATCCCGACCCCTCCGAGAGTGGACGCCGAAGACGGCGAATCTCGACCGACCGAAGACGCTACGTTGCGCCTGTTCCAAGGGGGCATCAGTTCCAGTTGAATTCCGATCGCTAAGGCGCGAGGAAGCGAAAACCCCACGCGCGGATTTGGCCGACGTGCGGTTTCTTCATGAAGGATGATCAGCGGGGACGCCGATCATTCTCGGCGAACGGTTCTGGTGGTCGAAGAGCCCTGACCGGCCACAAACCACAACATCTGCAGCAGTAAGAACAGAATGATGGGATACGCTGGCATGAGCCGTATCCAGAGCGGGTACCTGTCGGGCATCGCCACTTTGCCGGCTTTTTCGGCTTCTTTGACTCTTTGTTTGTGCGCCTTCATGGCGTACGGAAAGCGAACGCCCTCCACAACCGCAGCGATCACAAAACCCAACAGGATCATCATCAGGAGCATGCATCCGCTGGCGGCCATGACACCCTTAAAGGTATTTGCCTCGGTGTGGCTTTCCTCGTACAGATCGACTGCCCTGCCGCGTTTTCCACTTCGTTCGGCCGCCTCGGCCAGTTCAGTCCCGCGGGATGCTTCGATCCAATCCGTCAGTCCAGGTTTCAGGGTCCGCAATCGATCGAGGGCATCTTTCGCCGCATCGAATGGCGGTAGTGGAATTTCCTCGCCAGCCACAAGCCATTGGGGTGCTTGTCCGTCGCTCCACTGAAGAGTGGCACTGGCCTCGCTGCCAATCAGTTGCACGCGCAAATCGCATATCGGCGGTAGGTGCAAACTGGACCATTGCGCCGTGGGTCCCTCGGGTTGGCCAGTAGCGATCATTTGGACAGGACTGCTGGCCAAGCCGCTCGCGTCGCTTGATAACGCGCCGATTCGTTGAATCGGTCCGAGGAGTTTTCGGGCGATACACGCGTCTTGGGCAAGGGCATGGAGTGCGGTTTGGTGGTCGTTGTTCTCAAGCTGCCGTTCGATGACGATTTGCTTGATCGGGCCAAGCGAGCCGGGATTCGAAATGAGGTCTGCGGCCGACTCCCATACCGGATGCGCCGCCCACGGTTGATAGGTCATCAGTCGCACGCTGTCGGCGACCGCTTGCATTTCGATCTCGAAGGCGACGATGGCCTCGCATCCGGGGTGCACGACCAAAACCGGCAGGTCCATCTGGACGAGCATTCGCAGCTGCTCGGCTCGTCTCTCACGGGTCGATTCTGTGCACGACGCCACGAGCACTGCATCGACGCGCGTCTCCGCGGCGAGTCCTTCCCAGCCCTCCGTCGATGGAACGCCGGAAAGTTGATCTTCGTTCTCGTCGGGATAGAAGAGAACCACCTGGATATTCTCAGAATTCAGGGCTGCGAACACCAGTTGGTCGATGTATCGGTCCCGTCCGACAATCGCCAGCCTCATTTCGGGGCACTCCTGCGATATTTGCGATTTTGTTGCTGGTCACCGAAACGATAGTTCGCGACCCGGTCGCCGACTACCCCCCTGACACTATTCGGCAGATTCTACCCAAACCGCACATCCCGTGTGGTGAGGAGACTCGTGCAAATGGGCCGCCGGATCGCCGATGAAAATGCTATCCGAGCCTGGGCGGAAGTCTGGCCTTTCACGTCGCTGGCAAATAAAGCTAGTTCATGAGGAAAGTGGCGATGGTTGATCACCTTTTTCAAGTTATGAGCCCACAATGCTCCCGACAGCGATTGGCGAACGGGGTCTTTCCCGGGCGCTGCACGTCGTGGCCCGCCCTGCTGGCAAGTACCTTGTTTGTGGCGTCCTTGTGCACGATGATTGCCGAACTGTTCGCAGACTCGCCGATCAGGCAATTGCCAGTTTCACAAGCTGTCATGCATCGGCTTCCCCGACCGATCCGACTGTCGCACGGCCGATCGCCCAGCTCTTTGCGCCCGCTCTCGGTACTCTCTTTATCTCAGTCCGATGATCGCGACTGGCTGTTTTTCGCCCGTGAGAGTCTTGAGGCACCAGTTCCTCTCGGTTGGCACGTTCGTGAGGCAGCATTTGGGCGAGACGTGCGGATGGTGTTGACGCCGGTCAAGGTCATTGGATCCCGGTTGCCGAAAAACGTAATCTGGGTCTCATGCTCGGTGGACCCCCGTTTACGGAAACTTCAACTGAGTGAATTGTTGAAAAATCGTATCGACGCACACCTCGCGTCGGCTCGGGTTAATCCACCCAAGACGACGACGTTGAACGGCAAGCCGGCGGTCTCATCGACATTCTTTGAAGAGCGATCTGATGGAGCCGTCGAAGGAGGGCACTTACTAGTCGCAACTGACTGGGCCATTTACGAGATTCACTGGGCGCACCCGATCAAACTTGCCAAGAGTCAACGACAGTTAGTTCAGGATTGGCTCGGAGAGATCGAGTTTCGTCGGCCTCGAGAGCAGAAACAACAGCTGGCGCCGGCGATTCTGGCTGCCGCCGATGTGGTCGGTTCGTGGAAAGCGTATCACAGTCGGATACGGTTTTTTCCTGATGGCCGGGTAGTGATTATTCGAGACCCGATTCGGATGATTCGAGTCGATGTTGCCACACCAGAGCGAATGGAAAAACTGGTGGGTTCATTTCGAGGGCACGAAGACTTGCTGCACGTGGTCTGGGATGACGGCAGCAAGCTGAATTTCCGTTGGCGTGTCGATGGGGACCGCTTGCTTTTGACGGATCACGAAGGCCGTGTGAGCCAACTGCGTCAATTGTTGGAGTAGCTATCCACGACCGGCAGAAAGGTCACTTGTTTCAAAGACAAATGACAATCTGCGGGTTGCGAACGGCGGCGGCCCAAAGTTAAGCTCTGGCAAGCATCTATTCTCTGGCATTGAGGCGACCCGTAGGCCGCCCCAATGCGCAGTCGAAAATTCCATCGAGAAGCACACGAGATTCCGGTCGACCCAGAGTCCAGAATCATCGAGTTGTACGCTTCAGCCCAGGAGGGCGGGCCGATTGGGATTCCCGCAAACCTCAATCGAACGATGAAATTTCCGCAATGTGTTGTTGTGATCTCAATTCGTCGATCCAGTTTTCATAATTCGCACCAGGCGACTTTACAATTAGCCGTGACCACTCAGGATGATCCAATGGCGGAGCATTCCAACATTCTGGAGCGAGCATGATCGGGGACGATTTTGGTAGCCATGAGACATGACTCGAGGCGACAAACGATAGGATTTCGTTCAGAAGATTCTCAGGTCGGTGTGCCCCAATGGCGAGGGAGTAAATACCTAGAAAGTCCACACACGGCAATACGAATTGCTGCAGGAGTTGAGTTTTTTTCTCAATGCTCAGTTCAACAACGACATCATCGCCCGGTGTGGAAAGAAGCCAATCTACGGCAAACCTCACCAATTCATCGCCACAGACCACCGACTCCAGTTCCTTTTCTCCGGGACCACGAGACTCCCGCAATACGACGCCTAGGAATCCAGTCAGTTGGGAATGGCACCAACCTAGCATGCCGTTTGCCGCCTCTAGCTCAGCCGCCTGAATGCAGGCTCGGCCCGCCCGCGGCACCAGCGAGTGCTCCGACACCACAACCAGGGCGCCAGCCGAGAACGCGACTTGGGAAGACCACCACGCGGTTTGAGCATCGACCCCAACCAGCCAAACGGCAGCACCCTTTAGGTCGTCTGTCTGGAGGCTTGCGATGAGAGTAGGAGTGATTGCCGTCACGCCATGAATGGGCTCCCACGAGCCGCCGAGCGGAGGCAGCGGAGGAAAAATGACTTGACCGCAGACTATGTCCGCCAGCTTTTTTACCGTGAGGTCAGCACTGAGTTTCATCGGTCAACGCGCCGTAGGGAATGGCAAAATGATAGGAGTGTCGTCAGGAACCTCTCTAAGATGTTGTTCGACCAGTTGGCGATCGCCCTCTTGCCCGCACGCCTCGACCGGGCAGGTGGTGATCGGTGCACCGACAAGAAGAACCGTATCATCAGCGCCCATTTCGTCCAATGCCCAGCGCACCGCGCGTGAACGGGTCGGAATGAGGCGAGGTCGACCGACGTTTTTCATGCCATCCAACACGTCGTGTAACATGGGTATTGTAGCCCGCGTCTCATAGGTAGCTCCCGTCAAAACGCATTGGTCGGCGAAAAGCTCTATGACGCGACCCATGGCGGCTAGTTGGCAGTCATCAGAGCTGACTTGCGGCCCAAAAAGGCACCATAACTTGCCTGTCGTCACCGACTTTAGCGTACCGAGTGCCGCGGCCAGGCGAACGGGCGTCGTATGGTGTTCTACAAACACACCAAAGGGCTGACCACATTCGACGCGGTCCAGTCTTCCATTGAGCCGTTCAACGCGTTCAAGGCCAGCGACGATCGTTGTTAAGTCGAGCGATTGAAGGATGCCGACCCCGGTCGCTGCCATGCAGTTGCGAATATGTTGGTCACCAATGATCCTCGTGCGAACCATCGCCGAATAGTGGCCGGTTTCCAGTAGAAATGTCTGTTCTCCACGATGACGTTCCAGCAGCGTTGCTCGAATATCCGCCGAATCACTGTTCATCGAGTAGGTCAATACTGGCGCATCAAGTGTAGGCAAGACGTCTCGAAGTGCCGGATCGTCCAAGTTGATGATGACCACTCCGTTGGGTTTCAGTTGATCGGTCAGCCCGAGTAACGTCCGGCGGTAGTTTTGGGCATTTCGATGGAGTTGCAGATGGGCTGGCGTGACATTGGTGAACACCAAATGATTGAACTGGGTACCCATGCTGTGCCGCGACACAACGTCGCGGCTGTCGACTTCCAAGATGGCGTCGCTTGCTCCCCACCGTATTGCATCGGCGAGCCAGCCGACAATTTCGGTCGCTGAGGGGGTGGTTTGACGTTGTGCATAGCCAGCGGGAGCTCGAATACCAAGCGATGTACGGCTGGTAACGTGTTTACCGGCCCCTTCGAGCACTGATTCGACCAAGGCGGCTACGGTTGTTTTCCCATCGGTGCCGGCAATACCTGTGGTAATCAACGATTGCGATGGCAGTCCGAACAGCTTGTGGCACGATAAGGCGAAAGCTTGGCGACTATCGGGAACGACAACCACAGGCACTGCAGCGACAACCAGTCGTTCGGCGACAACCGCGACAGCACCTAATTCAACCGCCTTGAGGATGTCGTCGTGTCCGTCGTTGTCAGCATCGACACAGGCAAAATAGACGTCACCATGAATGATGCGTCGAATTGTATCAGAGCACGTAGCGACCTTAGGATCCGAGGCACCGTAGAATTTGCCATCGGGAATCAACTGACGTAGTGTCAGTGGTCGCGTGTCACCCAAATGAGAAAGCATCACCTGGCCTCCTTGCCATTGGTGTCTTTGATGCCTTATATCCGCAGTCAACCTCTTGTTGACTGGTCGAAATTCTCGACATTTGGGAATGTGCGTCAAGGGCGAATCGCAATCGTGGAACGAATTCGCTAAGTTGACGTCTACGAAGGAACTCTAACCCCGGGTGATAGGTTGGCTCAGGACAATTTTGATATCGACGGTTTGGCGGCTTACTTGCACGTTTCGCCGCAACAAGTGGCCCGATTAGCGACTAAGGGCCGAATTCCGGGACGGCGCGTCTCCGGACAATGGCGGTTTTCCCGCGCCGAGATTCACCATTGGTTGGAGGATCGAATCGGCGTGTCCGATGAGGGCGAACTGATCGAGGTGGAGGATGTGGTTTCGAGCGCTCACCCGGGAGAAGTGCGTATTGCAAATTTGCTCATGGAGACGGGTGTAGCTCTTCCCCTAATGGCCAAGACTCGCAACCGAGTTATCGATGCAATGGCCGATTTGGCGGCTCAGACAGGCGGACTTTGGGACCCTGCTAAGATGGCCGAAGCCGTCCGGGCTCGCGAAGACTTACACACGACGGCCTTGGATAACGGAGTTGCCATGCTCCACCCTCGACGTCCGATGCCCAATATTGTCGGTGAACCGTTGGTGGTCGTTGGCCGAACCACCTCAGGGATCCCTTTTGGTGGCAAACAAGGTGGTTTGACCGACGTGTTTCTACTGATTTGCGCTACCAATGATTCGGAGCATCTCTGTATTCTCGCCCGCTTGAGTCGGTTGATTGCCGACGCCGATTTTCTAACCAAGCTCCGCACGGCAGATTTGCCAACCGACGTTTTGGAAGTCTTCACAACCGCTGAGAATGAGTTGGACCGGTGAATCGACAGCTCGATGTTCACGTGTTGTGGGTGGGCGAACCACTGGAATTAGAGATGCGTGATGCCTATCGATGGCTGGACCAAAACGCAACCGTGAGTGTCGTTACAGTGCCTGCGGATGATATTGAGGCTTTGTTACGAGAAACATCGGTCGACTGGCTGATCTGGGCGTGCCCAACGCGATCCCTGCCTCACGAAAATACCGTCGCGGCCCTGCGTCGACTGAGCCCGCTGACCCGCATCGTGTTCTTGACGGGATCGTGGTTATTGGCCGCAGGGCGAACTGCCTCTGCGCCGGCAGGTGTGGTGATTTGCCGCTGGGACCGATGGCATCTTTGGGCGCCAAACTACATCGTTCCGATCGCCGGAAAGAGTGAACAGAGTCTTGTCGCCACTGCCTCGCGTGCCGATCAGCTGTTGGAATCGGGGCGAATGGAACCACCGAAATCGGGGCCCGTGAATGTGGTCGCGTTGACCGACACACGACAGCCGTACGAGACCATCGCGCATGCCCTATCGCCATTGGGCGGCCAAGTGGTCTGGGCGCGGTTGGGGCAACCTTTCGCCGGTTGTGGTGCCGAATTGGTTGTGGTCGATGTTGAGCCACATCAATTGGATCAAGCGTTGGCATGGAAGGAACGGTTGCTTCCCAATCTGCCTTGTCTGGTATGCACCGGCTGGGTACTTCCCCAGGAATACACCTTGCCCTGGATTCTCAAACCATTTCTGTTGAATGAATTCTGGCGAGCCGTGGTGAAAACGCGTGGTAGCATTGAAGAGCGAAGACCGTAACAAGCGGCTGGACTTACTCGCCTACGCGTTGTGGTCGTAGTGCTCGTGCCGAGCGGTTGAGAGCTCTACTCTTGATCTGCTGGGCGGCGCTTGGACATGACGATTTCGTTGCCCGAATCGCTGAACGCGACCTTGTCCATGAATGTGCGAATCAGAAATAACCCGCGACCACTCACCCGGCCGATATTCTCTGGCGACGTTGGGTCGGGGAGGTTTGTGGTGTCGAACCCAGGCCCTTCGTCACGGATCGTAAAGGCAACATGATCGCGGTCCAAGGTGGCTTGAACAAAGATCTTGCGGTCTTTGTACGGCGATTGTCTCAAGCGAGCTTCCGCCAACTCCCGGTAACCATCATCATCATCATCTCTCATCTTGGAGTCGAGTTCCAAGTTGCCGTGTTCACGTGCGTTCATCAGCGCTTCATGAAGCGCAGTTCCGACTCGAATTCGATCTCCCTCATCAGAGAAATTCACAACTTCTAGTCCCTCGACTAGGTAAGTCACAAGGGCCTCGACGCTCGTATCATTGATGTTCAGTTCGAACAGGGTATCCAATCGCTTGATCGATCTCAGCACGGCTCCTCGCTTCTTTCGTCCTTGCGAAACTTTGAGCACATCCTTGAGCGTTGAGACGAGGACCTTGGAGAGGATTTCCTTGGGGACGTAACTGAGTGCTCCCTGTTGAAGCGCCTTGACGGCAAGCTCTTCGCTGCCGTGGCCGGTCATAATGACCACCGGAATATCGGGATGATCGGAGACGACTTGGCGGACAAGTTCTAATCCATCGACTTCGGGCATTTGTAGATCCGAAAGAACGATGTCGGGCTGCTGAGAAGGGATCTGTTCCAGAGCGGTCTCTGCGTTCTCTGCAGTGAAGGTCTGCCAACCTTCGGACTCAAGAATCGAACATGCCACGCGGCGATCCATTGGGTTGTCATCAACGACAAGAATTGATGTCATCTAAATGTCACCAGCGGTTTGAATAATCTATAAGCCAAAACAAAAGTTACAAAGTCCTGCCGATACCCACAGGGGACAATCTCCGGATTGTGCTGCGGGGATGAACGGTGTGCCCATTCAAGATGAGAATCGGTCAAAACGGTGCACTAAGTTTACTTTGATTCACGAACATCATGTCGATCACCGCTAGGGAGACAGTCTAATCACTCTCGAGTCGTACGTCACCCACTTGTCGACTTTCACATCTCGCTGTCGGGCGGATGGTCGTTACACTTCATCAAGTGGGTGGGCTTGGGCTTCCACCGTCGGTTTGGGGGATTTAGCGAGATCTTCTTCATGCACTCGTTCCGGTAGGGATTCGCGGTGCTGATTGACCTCTCGGGCTCCCACAATCAGGTTCACTGCGAGGATAATGAACGAGATTGCGACCATGATCAATATCGTGGAGAAAACGTCGGATCGACCTCTCTGGTCGACTGCCTCCACCAAGGTCCACATCCAGTTCGGGGCCTGGAGTGCTGTGTAATCATCACTGAAGACTCTCCAGAAAAGTAGCTGAAATATCATCGGGACCAGGCAACCGAGAATGGCCAACACGACCGTGATGACAAACGATCCCAGCGGGCCTGGCTGCGCCCAGCGCGCCGTGTAGGCGATGATCAGCCGGGTCACTCCAAGGTAGGAGGTGACATACATGAAGACAAGCAACCCGATCATTATACAATGCTCATCTGCATGTCGGTCGGCCATCAACATAAGGGTAATGTTAGCAACGACAACCACTGCGGCTAAGTTGCAGAGCGTAAAGAAGTACCCTGTCCCTCCACCCGGATTAAACAACGTAAAAAGAACGCGGCCGAGTCCAGTTTGAGGTAGCGTCCGCCGAACCCGCTGCGAAAGGACTCCGATTTCTCCGACCAACAGAGATCCCATCACTGCCCAGTAAATGCCAGCGATAATCGAAACGACCATCGCGAAGCCCCAATCGGGGTGTTGGATTTGAAGTAACGCCATCCAGCCGACAAAAATGGCCGATTGAGTCAGCATGGTGATGCGGATTTTCGTTGACCGGTTGTCGCTGGCAAAGCTCAATTGCGCAGCGGCACCTTGCAAGAAAAGAACGAGGAAGCTGGCGGCGCCCATGTTAATTGCCAGGTTCACATACCAAAACCATGTTTGCGTGGTGCTGGCCTCTTCGATCATGAACAAACCACCGTTCAACCAGCAAATGGCAGCGATCACCAGACCTGCGAGCAGTAACAGGGAAAGCAGCATCTGCCATTGGCTGGCGCGGGCCGCTGCCGCCAACAGCAACCCTAATGCGGAAAGCACAATCGAAATGACCAGCGTGTACCAAAGCAGCATGCCAATGACCACGATGTCTACGCCACGCAGCAGGTATGTGAACGTTATGCATGGTGCCAACACTGAGTAGAAGAAAATCATCTGCATGACGGCACTGCCCAACTTGCCCATCACCACTTGTCTGGCCGCCAACGTTGTGATCGATAGCAGTTCGTGTGTGCCGTCCTCGCGTTCTTTTGCCAAAGAACGAAATGCGGTGTACGGAACAATAATCACCATCGGGATCAGCAGCACGACGAAGTAGCCCCACAACGTGATCCGCCCAAGCTGAAATGAATTGTTGTTTGTTTGCAACGCGACGGCGAGTAAAGACCAACCCCAAGCGCAGGTAAGCAACAAGAAGAAAGTGACGAGAAATGGACGACTCTTTAACGCCTGCCGTGTTTCTTTAACCAGGATTGGGTTCAGGTAATCGCTCAAATGGTCCATGCGGTCATCCAAGCGGCCCCAAAAATCCTCTTGCTTCGCCGGTTGTGGTTGCGTGCCCGTCTCGGTGCTCATTGAACTTCACCTCGGGTCACGGCCAGGAAGACGTCTTCGAGCGATGTCACCTCGGAGCCAAACTCACATAGCTCGTGGCCGTCCTCTATCAGGTCCTTGAGTAGCTTTGCCTGCCCAATTTGGCCCAGACTATGTTGGAAACGGACGAGTTCTCCATCGATGACAATCTGTTCGACGCCTTCCGTGTCGGAGAGTATCTTCCCCAAGGCATTGGCGTCGGAGAGAACGCGGGCGACAATCTTCTCAGTAGACTCCGTCGTTGTGGTCACGGTGGTTCTCTGACGAATTTCGTCAACCGAACCGAAGGCCAACAACTGCCCTTTTTCAATAATAGCGACGCGGTCACAGACTTCCGCGAGCTCGGTGAGGATGTGCGAGCTAATAAGAACCGTCTTGCCATCAGCGGCCAAGGCCCGAATCATGTCACGTAAATCGATTCGTGCGCGAGGGTCGAGTCCGGCCGCCGGTTCGTCGAGTATCAAGACGGCCGGGTCATGTAGCATCGCTCGACCAAGGCACAAACGCTGCTTCATCCCCTTGGATAGACCTCGGATCGGCTTTTCAGTCATACCGCTCATGCTGGAGAAACTGATCACGCGCTCAATGGCCGTGCGGCGTTCGCTGCCTCGGAGTCCGTAGGAGCGGGCGAAAAAGTCGAGGTATTCTCGGCAATTGACATTTGGATAGGTGCCAAAATAGTCGGGCATGAACCCGAGGCGGCGGCGGACACGGTCCGGGTCATTCACACATGAGAATCCATCGACGTACGCATCGCCATAGGTAGGCAAGTCGAGCGTCGAAAGGATTCGCATGCTGGTCGTTTTCCCCGCACCGTTGGGTCCGATGAAGCCACACACCTGCCCTCGGTCGACCTCGAAGGTGACATCCTTCACGGCCGCGAAGCTACCAAAGTAGCGATGCAGGCGACGCAGCTCAATCATCGACATGGGTTACCACCTTCCTCGCACGACGATCACGCTGTCTCGGTCCTTCGCCTTTGCGACTCCCATGGAAACGAGCGACGAAGAGGACATGATCGCGACATACGTCCGCGGGCGAAGCGTTTTGATGACTCCGCCACGCACATCGGCGATTGCATGTTCCATTAAGCTGGTTACATCATCGGGTTCTGGTAGATTTTCATCGACTTGGTAGCCGTACCAATAACGCCGAGTTCGTCGAACGAGCCCCGGATCTATTTCCGATGTGAAAGACTCGATGAGAGCCTCCCGCATGATCGTCGCGATGTCTTCCCCATCGGTTGGCTTGAGAGTTGCCGTCTCGCCGACCGCGAGCTTGTGTCCAGAGTGTAGTTGGCCCTGTTCATCGCAGACCAAAAGATGAGTGATGCTGCCGCCAAGCTCGTTCCTAACGCTGAGTTTTTCGTCGCTGACGGCGATCGACAAGTTGGCCGCGGTAGACTTTGTTGGTTGTACGACCAAATATTGACTCAACGTGCGGGACGCGATGTATCCCCTTCGTAGACGTTGGCTGCCTGTCCATTGGAGCAAGTGCGGGTTAGGCGATTGGCGACCTGAGCCAGATTCTAGCAAGATCGGGTAGACGGCGGCCGTCAAGGGGAATTGCAAGCCTCTGTAGGGAGCCATACTCGCATAGTAAGTCTGCCGCGACCAGGATTGCATGCGGCCGCTTGCCTGATCCAAATGGACATATGCTCGACGACGAACTGTCGTACCGACTCCGTCCTTTATAAATCCGTACCCAAACAGCGACACGGTTGTCACCAGTGAAATCACCGGCACTGTGACCAGCAGCAGATAGTGACGATTCCACCGCTTCATGGCGATAAAATTGATCGGCCCGATGAACGCCGCAAAAACAGTAATTACCGTCAGGAACAAGAAAATGGGAGGCCGACCTATTCCACGGATCGACCAATTCCAGAAATCGTTGTATTGCCGATTAAGCGTCATTCCGTTTCGCTTGTACCAAGCCCAGCGGTTTTCTGGCAGCGAGTTGAAGATCCAAGGTGCGAACGATGGATCGGACCATTGGGCCCCATCGGCAATGATGAATACCCGGCCCATGGCGAGCGGTTGCACCCGCGGTGCTATCAGATTCGGGTCGGCTTTTCTGTAGGCTGGAATTCGGTAACCTGTGCTATTCAGTTTCAGGCTCTGACGAAAAAGAGGCTCGCACGCCTTCCGGGGCAACGGAGTCCAAACACCAGCATGCGTACCAGATGATGTAAGGTCCAATTCGTTCTCGATCTGCCGGATTAATTCGAAGGCGTTCCCGACATCCTCGATGCACAAATTGCCGCCCACCTCAACCCACTGTTTCAAGGCTTCGATTTTCCGCGGATGTCTTTTGCTAAGCATGGCCAGGTCGCTGGCCGAGATGAAGATGAAATCGACGGTCGACAGACCCAACCATCGGTCGGGTAGGCGATGCGGCTCGACCAACGCCGAGCGGGCTTGGCTGGCGATCACTGTATGGACTGCCAAATCGTCCGCTGCCACTCGATATTGATCCTGGCTGACGACGTGCGAAGGGTATCCCGGCACCGACGTGACGAGTCGGTCCCATTTGGGAAAATCGGTCTTGCCGGCCAGCTGAACGTTGCTCCGTCCAGCATGCGACGAAACAAACAGAAGTGATGGCACGGCTTCCGACCACGGACTTTGACCGCTTACCATTCCAGCCATAACACCCGCCGCCGAACTTCTCATTTCACGGAGTTCTTTTGAACCCTCAAACATCTGAACTTGGACTGAATTCCACCAGTACGACTGGGGGCAGTAGAGTTCGATCTGGGCAGAGCGTTGGCCCCGTGCCAACTCGACGTAGCCCTGGACGATAGGTTGGTAGTGTCGATATTGGCCTGTCCTCGGTTCAAGCACGATTTGGAAGGTGCGATCGGTCGTGGCCGGACCAGCTGGCCAATTGGAGACGGTACAGCGAACGGGGCGGTAACCATTGCCAGCGGCCCAACGGCTGTCGATTTCCAATGTGACATTACTGGGCACAAATGTTCGCGTCGCTGGCAGCCTCGTTATTTGTCCCGACTCTGCATTGATGGCAGGCGGGACCGAGCTGAGGAATACAAACCACAGGGCCAAATTGCTGGCCAAGCAGCGTGATTCTGATTGCGAACGCTGGAAAATCATTCGTCGCACCCTGTGGTCCATCGACCTAGGTTTTGGGGAAAATCTCGATCGGAACGATGATTTGCTCTGGCGGATCCTCGCCGGCAAACGGCGAGCTTGGCTCGTTCGGCTTTTGAAGTCGTGACGCCATGACAAATGCCGCCGAAAACACCACGCCGAACAGAATGAAGGACGTAACCACAAAAAGTCCGGCCATCGAGAAGCACTGAGCCCAGAGGTCGCCACGAACGGCGCGGCCGACAACCAGCGAAGCTAATCCCAACGCTGCAGTGAGCCAAAGAAACGTGCGGACCGTGAATTGCGGAAGGGTCTTGTTCATGCATGCGCTCGCGGTGCGTTCGCCACGCCGAACTTCCGCGATCTGTTGAGTATTCGCAAGTCGGAAGAGTCATTACTGATTCGATGAACCATTCGACTTGTTAACAGGTTCATTGTAATAAGTTTCCTTGGGGATTGTCTTCATCTGCCAAAAACACGGGATCCGGCGGAATTTCGCCCGTCGCACTCGAGTAGATCTTGCCTTGCGGTTTCATCGAGTGATTCGGTACAAAGCGGCTTCGGTTCGGATCAGGATCGAATTATCCACCACGCCGAGCGACGCGAGAGTACGTTCGCCTAGATCGTTTTCCGCCACTTTCGTGAATTGGCGGCCAGGGCGTACGACAGTGGTGATTCCATCTTCGCTTGTGAAGTAGATCTTTCCGTCGGCAAACAGGGGCGATGCGGAATACCCTTTACCGGCGAGGCGTTCCTGCCAGACCTCTTCCCCACTCTCAGCGACCAGGCAGCTGGCAACTCCCCGATCGGAAACCATGTACAACAAGTCCTCAATGACCAGCACGCTGGGCGTATGTGGCACTTGCCGCTTCACAGACCAAGCGAGGTGCGACTCAGTACTGTCGCCGTTACCGCCAGGACGAATCGCCAGGAGTGACGGTTGGTTAAATCCGGTGCAAACGTAGATCAGGCCGTTGGCGAATACTGGCTTGGGTATCACGGAGTATCCGTCGTACTTCACTTTCCAGAGTTCGTTTCCATCGACCGAGTAAGCACAAACCGCATTGCTACCGGAGCTAATAATCTGCGGCTGGCCTTTCCAGCGGACGATCGTCGGGGTCGAAAAGGAGAACTTTCGGTCGGCCTCCACGCTACGCGGTGTTCTCCAAATCGGTTGCCCGGATTCAATGTCGAGGGCGACGACAAATGGATCTCTCGCACCATCGCAGCTGAAAATGACCTTGCCATCAACCACGATGGGGCTCCCACCGTTTCCATGCACGGGCGAATACTGTACATCCTGATGCCGCCAGATGACTTTGCCCGACAGATCGAGGCAAGCCGTTCCCTGGTGACCGAAATGCACGATCAGCCGCTTACCGGTGACAACCACCGTCGGACTGGCATGAGAATTCTTCTGGTGAATCTTCGGTGCGTTTTCCCCTTGGTCGAAAATCGGTGTCTTCCAATGAAGGGAACCGTCAACAACGCTGTGGCACAAGACGGAAAGTTCGTACGAGTTCGGTTCATCAGTCGGTGTCGCAGCGGTGAGGTAAATTCGTCCTTGATTGGTCACTGGCGACGACCACCCCTGCCCCGGCAGCTCAATTCGCCAGTCGACATTGTCCGTCGCCGACCACGTCTCCGGTAGCAAATCAGAAGTGGCGTGGCCGGCCTTACTTCCGCCGCGAAACTCGTGCCAATCAGCGGCCGCCAGCATGCGTCCGGCGATGATTGAGTGCAATGTCGCCACTGCGATTGCCAAGGAGAATAGGTGACCATTTCCGACTCGTTTGCCGTGGTTAAAGTGCATCGCTCTTTGTCTCGTCGTTGATGGAACTTCCCCGGCTAGTGATTGCCGGGCCATCCACATACTAGGCGAGTCGCGGGCAAGAAACCACTACTGTACGTTGACGCGTGAGAATTGGGGTTGGAAGGTGGATGTCATGAGACGCTGTGGGTGTGGGGTGGGTTCCCGGTGCCAGTCGGGCACCACCGCAAGACAGGAATAGAGGAGGGAGAAGAACTGGTCGACAGGCAGGATCGCTTTGAACTGGATCACACCGCTGCGTTCTCGTCACTCAGAGTGCCCACAACACTTTACCCCGCCCCATCTGAATTACCCCGCGCCATGTGAATTTGGTTTCGCAAGTTGCCAACATTTTCCAAAACACCGAATTCCCGACACGATATTGAAAAACATTCCAAATCGACGGTTCTCAGGGCTGACAAAACAGCATAAAACAGAGGGTTCTGGTTTGCCCGCGGCGCAAGATCGCCACGGTTTGACCGAATAGTAACCCGTCACTTGACTTCTCCTTCCCGGACTTCTCTTTTACGCTGAGGCACCCCGATGAGACGATACCGTTTTCCACCCGCGATGCGCCGAATTTGGTGTGGTATCGCGTTGTTGCCACTTCTGGCATCTCCAGCGCTAGCCCAAGACGCAAATGTCTATGAGGATAGTTCGCTATCCGTGGTCCCGGCCGACGCCGCTTTCTACTCGGCATCGCTGCGTATGGAAGAACAATGGAACATCCTGAAGAAAAGCAACGCCGGCAAGAAGATTATGCAGAATGCCCTCGTGCAAATGGGACTCGGCCAGGCTCAGATGATGTGGAATAGCGGTGGCGATGCGAACATTCAAATGATGAAAGATATGCTGGCCGATCCTCAGAATCAAAAGTTGATCGCCTTGCTACAGGAGGCAATTTCTAAGGAGTTCTTTCTTTATGCCGACGACGGTGTGGCAGCTCAACTGGCACTGCTGAATCAATTGAACATGTCGATGAACAGTATTCAAATTGAAGCAGCCCAGTCCGACAATCCAGAAGAGGTAATGGCCTCAAGAGTGATTGAGCTGTTGTTGGACAACGCTGATACTCTGCAAGTACCTGACATGGTCATGGGATTTAAGGTCAGCGACGGCGAAGGCGTAGCGAGTCAATTGGACCGCCTGGAGGAGATTCTGACCCAGGTCTACCGCTCCGAGGCTCCGATGCTTAGCGATCGGTTTAAGCGTGAGTCGCTTGACGGTGGCGACTTTCTGACGCTTCGTCTGGATGGATCGCTCATCCCGTGGGAAGAAATTCCCCTCGATGATTTTCCTGGGGACCGCGAACAGTTGAACACGTTGGTGGACAAGGTCAAGGAAATGACCTTGGTTGTGATGTTGGGATATCGAGACGGCTATTTGATGTTTTCCGTCGGTGACACTTCCGAGCACATCGAGCAGTTCGGCAAAGGGGAGACGTTGGCCGACCGTGCTGAGACACAGAAAATGCGTCAACACTTGGCAAAGCCGATCGTCTCGATTGGCTACGTCAGCGAGTCTTTCATGAAGAACATCAATAATGTTCAAGGACAGTTGGAAAGTGTCAAGTCGATGATCGATTCGTTGGTGGAAATGGCCGGTTTCCCAGACGAGTTGAAGGAGAAAATCGCGGCCGAGGGCGCTACCATTCTAGATGACTTCAGCGGCATCGTGCCGGAGGCTGGGAGTCAGTTTGGCTATCAAATGCTCGTCGAGGATGGATTCGAAGGGTATTCGTTTAGCTGGGGTAACGCAGTCTTTGACGATAGTGCTCCGTTGACACTAACCGGTCAACTTGGAGGTAACCCGATTTTGGGTATTGTCAGTCGTGGCAAACAAGCTCCTGAAAGCTACTCCAATTTTGCCGACACGTTCGAACGTGTGGGAAAACTCGTCGACGAGGTAGTCGAGTTCCAATTGAACGACGACGAGCAGGCACAATACGAACGCGTCCGGGATCAGTTGCTCCCATTGCTGGACAAACTCGTCGCGACAACCAAAGAGAATCTTCAACCTGCATTGGCTAGTAACGAGACGGCATTCGTATTTGACGGCAAAGTCAAAAGTGCTCAGCTGCAAAACACGATGCCATTAGCAACTAACTTGCTGCCGATTCCCGAGTTAGGCATAGCCATGAAGGTCACCGATGCAGATAAACTGCGAAAAGGTGTTGGCGACTATTTCGACGTTGCCAAGGGAGTCTTGGAGACGTTCAAGGTGTTGGAGCCAAACGAGTTGGGCGAGCTCAAAATCCCCTCGCCGTTGGTGACCGACGAACAATGGGGAAAGATCTACCAATTTGCTCTGCCGCCAGAATTGGGAATTGACGACCAATTAGCACCGAATGCAGGGTTGTCGAAGCATTTGGCGGTCGTCTCATTAGCCCCGCAAACCACGGCGCGGTTAATGCTGGAGCAGCCGTTGCAATCTGAGGGATACCGGGTCGATGTAAAGCGACCGGCAGGCGCAATCGCCTATTTTAACTTTCCCGGCCTGGTAGACTTGATTGAGCCGTGGGTTAATTACGGTGTCGAACTTGGAATTGACGATGCATTCACATCCGGAATGGTGAAAGCCCAAGTGTCCGATTGGACGGCCATTCTACGCTGCTTCCGAGGCGGTATGTCGGTCACCTATGTGGATGACGATGACGTCCAGGTCACGCATTCCCATGTATTGTTCCAAGATCTGTAGCTGACCCGGTTGGTCAGGCGAACCAATGAGCAGGCGGAGGTTCCCCGGAAATGGGGAGCCTTTTTACTTTCTCGGCTCTGGCAGTGCCTTCCCAACCCCTCAGTTTTCCGTCATTTCTTTAACATCTTGACGAGCAAGTAAGACAAGCACGAAGCGGCGGCGAGTGAGTCATTTGCCGCTCTCGAGACTCACTCGCCGCCGCTTCGTGCTTGTATTTCCAATGCCCAGTCTTTCAATTTACCGGACACTATTGGGCTTTGCCAGTGTCGAGGCACCGAGGATCAGACACGACCGCACGGTAGCCAGGCTATCCCTAATCCTTTTTGCCAATCTTGTTGTTTCGCGCAGCAGAGGTCGTATAATCATCGTCGTTTGTTCGAGGGGTTCGGACTTACGTGGACTCCCTTGAGAGAGAAAGGGTGCATCGTCATGACGGAGTCGAAACGCAAAGTGACGCACGGCGGGTTTCATCGTCGAGCGTTCCTCAAAGGGTCTGGTGCGGTGGCCGCAGCCACCGCATTGCAAACCGAAGTCGCCTCAGCGGTCCAACAGACCACCCAAGTGGCTAAAGGTCGAATGACCATCGATCTTGAAGTGAATGGGAAACGACAGACTTTGGAAGTTGAGACTCGTGACACGCTTCTTGACGTGTTGCGATACCAGCTCGATTTGACCGGTGCAAAACCGGTGAGTTTAGACGGCAGCAGTGGAGCGAGTACGGTGCTACTCGACGGCAAGCCGATTATGGCGTCCACTGCCCTAGCGGTAGCCTGCGATGGCAAGAGAGTGACCACGGTCGAGGGACTCGACGACACCGTGCCAGCGGCATTTGTTGCAGCGGACGCGCAGCAATGCGGTTTTTGCACACCGGGATTCGTTGTAGCGGTCAAAGCATTCTTAGACAAGAATCCGAACGCATCCGAGACTGCAATACGCGAAGGCCTTAACGGCAACATCTGCCGATGTGGTACCTACTCACACGTCATTCAAGCCGCGGTCTCACTGGTGAAAGGAGGCAGTAATGGCTGACACGAAATACTCTTGGCCAACAAGAGAAGAGGCCCAAATTATCGGGTCACGGCGAAACCGTTTGGACGGTATGGAGAAGTCGACCGGAGCCGCAAAATACACCTACGATGTCAACCTGAAAGATCAGCTGATCGCTCGGGCGCTAGGATCTCCTCACGCGCATTGCACGATCGCGTCGATTGACATCAAGGCAGCCGAGCAGACGCCTGGCGTCGTTCACGTTGAGGTCTTAAGAAAGGTGGGATACGAAATCAAGTGGCAGGGCGACTTGATTGCTGTCGTCGCTGCCGAATCGGAAGCGGCCGCCGCAGAGGGCGTAACGAACGTCAAGATTACGTACAACGAGATGGATGTATTTGTTCAAGATGCAGAACTCGAACTGGCGAGAAAAGCCGGGCGAACGGCGCCGGCCGGAGGCAAGTCGGTGACGCAGGTTGAGCCTGGCGATGATGACGACGAAGATGAATTCGTCGAGGCCGAAATTCAGCGTCTGTACGATGCCTCCCCGCATAAGCTGGAAGGTTACTACGGAATCGACGCCATTACGCACTGCTGTTTGGAACCTCATGGTTCTACGGTTCAGTGGAAAGACGGCAAACTGTTGGCGTACCTGTCCACACAAAATGTCTCCGGTACAGATGAAGCGTTTGCCACCGACCTGGACATGACATCAGATGACGTCGAAGTGCGTTGCGAGTATATCGGAGGTGGTTTTGGAAGTAAGTTTGCCGCCGATTACTGGGGTGTAGCCGCCGCGCGAATCTCGAAGGAAACTGGACGACCCGTCAAGTTCATGCTGAGTCGCGATCAGGAGTTAAAGAACGCCGGTAATCGTCCGTCTGGGTACCTGAAGGTCCGGATCGGTGCCGACAACAATGGCGTGGTGCAGGTTTGGGATTCTCAGCATTGGGGAACAGCCGGTGTCAGGGGCGGTGGCATCAGCCAAAGCGTGATACCCTACGTCATTCAACCGCCAAACTACCGCCGCAAAGCGATTGGGATCAAAACCAACAACGGCCAGGCACGCGCCTGGCGGGCCCCCAACCATCCTCAGGCGTGCGCGATGACGCAAACGGCGATTGACGATCTCGCCCGAGTCATGAAGAAGGACGCTTTCGACGTTTTTGCTGCCAATCTGGGCAATGTGGCCAACGGCAAAGGCGATGTCTACTTGGCGGAGATGAAAGTCGCCGCCGAGATCATCGGCTGGAAAGACAAGTACCATTTGCATGGTCAAGGTCCGAGCAAAGGCGGAGTTGTCGAGGGGATGGGGTTAGCGCTTCACATGTGGGGCGGGACGGCCAATAGCTCCACCTGCCGTTTGGTCATTCGATCCGATGGCAGTGTTGAGTCATCGTGCGGCACACAAGATCTCGGCACCGGAACTCGTACCGTGTGCGCTATGGTGCTCGCCGAGACATTTGGACTTGATTTGGACGATGTCACGGTGAACATCGGTAGCTCGAAGTACCCAATGAGTGGTGCCTCCGGCGGCAGTACTACCGTGGGAGCCGTCAGCGAATCCCATCGAAGGGCTGCCCAAGACGCTTTACAGATTCTGTTTGAAAAAGTTGCTGGCCAATTGTCAGCCAAGCCTGAGGAGTTAGTGGCCGTCAACGGCGCGATCCATGTGGCTGGTGACAAGAAGCGAATGATCTCCTGGAAGGCAGCGTGTAGCCGTTTGGGAGTTCAGTCGATCGAAGTCTCCGCGTCTCACAAACGGGGTGACGCCAGTCCGTTGAGCAACTCAGGCGTCTGTGGTGTTCAAATGGCGGAGGTCGCTGTCGACACGGAAACTGGAGTCGTCAAGATCAAGAAGTTTGTGGCGGTCCAGGACCAGGGACTCGTGATTAGCCCCAAGACGTGCGAAAGCCAGATCTATGGGGCCGTCATCATGGGTATTGCCGCGGCTCTCTACGAACAGCGGATTTCCGATCCCGCCACGGGGGCATTCGTAAACGCTGAATTGTCCGATTACAAATTGGCCCGCTTGGGCGATGTCGGCGAGATTATCGTCGAGCTTTATGAACCGGAGAGTGAACGCCAACGCGGTGTCATTGGGAACGGTGAACCGCCGGCAATCAGTCCGGTTGCCGCCGTGTCCAACGCGATTTGTAACGCCTTGGGCGTACGCGTTCCAGTTGCTCCCTACACTCCACAACGGGTCCTTGAAGCTCTGCAAGGGAGGGCATAACCATGAAATCCTTTGAATACGCTGCTCCGCGTACCGAAGCCGAGGTCGTCTCGCTCTTGAACGAACGCCCCGGCACAAGTGCTATCCTTGCTGGTGGCACCGATTTAGTGGGACTGATGAAGAAAATGGTGGAGACTCCCGACCGAGTGGTCAACATCATGGAAGTCGACTCACTAAAGAGCATCCTGTCCGACGCCAGTGGTGGAGTTTGTATCGGTGCGGCTGTGACGTTGGATGACGTCCTTGAGCATCCTTCGGTTCTCCCGCTGGTGGCTTTGACCCAAGCCATTCGAGGCATCAACAGCATGCAGTTGCTCTGCCAAGGAACCATCGGAGGTGAATTGTTGCAGCGACCTCGCTGTTGGTACTACCGCGATGGCCAGGGACTCGTCAACGAACGGGTGGCTGACGGAGAGAATTCACTGCACGCAATCTTCGACAATCAGGGATCCGCCAAGTTTGTCAGTGCGTCGCGATTGGCTCCGACCCTGATCGCCATGCAAGGCGCAAAAAACGAAGATGAAAACGAAGACGAAAACGAAACGAATTCGCTGTTACTGCGCGCCAAAAATTTGCGTCGGGCGGCGTTGCAGAAGAGTGGCCTTTAGCGTTTCCAGTCCGTTGGGTTCTTCGGCAAGTAAAGAATTAGACGATAACAATCCAGATTCTTGACCATAAATTCGTAAGTTGCGCCCCATAAATAAAGGCGGAATTTGCGATACTCCACCTCGCCAAAGTTTTCGCAGATGAAATCTTTGCTCTCTTCCAGGTTTATCGCCCACT
>DUDC01000253.1:0-1245 GCA_012959465.1 Planctomycetaceae bacterium | reverse complement strand
GCGCCATATAATTTGGTATGTGCTCGATCACGCCCATGATGACAATCGCGTCATACTTATCTTTGGGTTCGTATGCCAGGATATCAACAAAATCGATGCGGAAATGATCGGCAAATTCGCCGAGGAATTCATTGAGGTAGGTTTGTGAAGTTGGCGAATTTGTAACGCCGGTAAACTCTACGCCCTCGCGCAGTGCGTGGCGGGCAAAGGCGCCCCAGCCCGGCCCGATTTCCAGCACCTTTTTGCGTGGTCCGAGTTCGCACATCTCCACGGTGTAATCAAATTTGCGTTCCATCGCTGCCGAAAGTGTCTCGTCGTCGCTTTCGTACACGCCTTGTGTATATGCCGGCACCTTTTTGTCGAGAAAGCTCAGGAACATTTTCGGATCAACGTCATAATGCGAGGATATCGCTTGCCGGTTGGTATGGACTTGGCCGAAAAGAAGCGGCTGGATAAAGCGCCAGGCTGTCACCATGGGGTGACGATCGTCCATCGATCCGCGCAGGGCAAACATCTCCAAGAGATCGCCATTGATGTCGAAATCGCCTTTCAAATAAGACTCGCCAATATTGGCTTCATCGAGCGATCCCATGGCGCGCACGGCGCGCTGGTTATTGAGGGCGATCTCGAATTTAGGCTCGCCGTTGCCCATGAGGCGCTCTGAACCGTCCGGCATTTTTAGAGTGAAACTGGTCTCCATGCCGCTCAGCCGATTGGCGAATTTGTCGATCAAGCCGCTTGCCGATAATCCAAACACCTTCTAACTCCTTTAAAAATAATGCCAATTTGCCGCCCGGCTCAGGTATCACGCAACAATCAAAAGGGGCTCAAATGGCTGCCCCCCGCGACTCGCCACCGCAGGCGGGTGGGAAGCTAGCATGTACTTCCCTTGGATTGAAATGGCGGAAAAATACAGCGGTTTCACTGCGGCTTCAGTGAAGAGTCCGTTCGCCCATATTCAGTCGCTGAGCGACGCGGACTTGCCAAATAAATGAGTTTCCAGGTTCGCTACGGATCAAAAGCCGCTGACAAATCCCTCGACGACATCAATGGTTACAACGCCGGCCTGAATCTGTTGAGCCGGAACCACAGCGCGAGAGAGAATGTAGCCGTCACCGCGGTATTTCACCGTGATGCGGCGGGCGATCTGGAAAACGTCGGTAAGCGACACTTCGCTACCAAGGAAGTTCTCATAGAGCGGCAGCAGGTCACGGCCGGAATAAACCGTTGAACCGTCAACATTGA
>DUDC01000252.1:8802-14998 GCA_012959465.1 Planctomycetaceae bacterium | reverse complement strand
CAACACTTCAATTCCATACCGGAACCTTGTCCGAGGTGCGCCCTTCCCTGGGGTCGTGGATCAGTTATGGGTTGGGAACGGAGAACGAAAATCTACCGACATTCGTTGTTCTGATCACCAAGGGTAAAGGTGGGCAGCCGCTCGTATCTCGTCTATGGGGGAGCGGTTTCTTGCCCTCGCGGCACGCCGGCGTGCGATTTCGCAGTGGGGTGGATCCCGTGCTGTACCTCAATAACCCTGCTGGTGTGGATCGGCAATCCAGGCGACACGCATTGGATTCGCTGGCGAAATTACACCAGTTGCAACGGCAACGAGAGCAGGACGATCAAATCGATGCGAGAATTCATCAGTACGAACTCGCCTTCCGAATGCAGGAGTCGATTCCTGAGGCGACAGATTTCTCCGACGAGTCGGCGAAGGTGTTCGAGATGTACGGAACGGATTCAAAAACTCCGGGCACCTACGCAGCAAATTGTTTGCTCGCCCGGCGACTAGCAGAGCGAGGAGTGCGGTTCATTCAACTTTATCACCAGGGATGGGATCACCATGGCGGGCTACCCTCTGCCATTAAGCGGCAGTGTACCGAGACTGACCAGGCCTCGGCTGCGCTTGTGCAAGATCTCAAACAACGCGGATTGCTCAATGATACGCTCGTCGTTTGGGGTGGAGAGTTTGGGCGAACGAACTATTGCCAAGGCAAGTTGAAGGGCGGGAATTTCGGCCGCGATCATCACCCGCGCTGTTTCTCGATTTGGATGGCGGGTGGTGGAACTCGCGGCGGCAAAGTCTATGGTGCGACCGATCCGTTTGGCTATAACGTGACCGAAGACCCAGTACACATTCACGACTTTCAGGCAACCATGTTGCATTTGCTGGGAATCGATCACGAACGTCTCACCTACAAGTACCAGGGCCGACAGTTTCGTTTGACCGACGTCCACGGAAATGTGGTGGAGGATTTGTTGGCGTGAGCGACGACGGAGCAACGACGGCTTTACCCCACCGGTCCTGTGCCGATGGATTTTCCAACCTACTTTCACCGGACAGGACCGCGAGGTCTTTAATGTCGGCAGCGACAGCATCTTGGAGAGACACCCCATGACGAAGAGATCGCTCTTGCAGGTAATATTGTTTTCGATGTTGGTGTCGTTGGTCGGCGCTGGGTTGGGGGAAGAACCGAGTCAACTGATACGTGTCTGGCCTGATTTTGCACCTGGGGAAACAACCAAATCACCGGGGGAGGCACTGCCGCGACGACTGAATGAGAATCCTCCGGCGACTCGTATTACCAAAATCACCGCCCCGCAGTTGGAAGTGTATGCGGCGTCGAAAGAAACGGCTTCGGGAGCTGCGGTATTGATCTGTCCGGGCGGCGCTTACAACTACGTTGTTCGAGACAAAGAGGGATCGGAAGCCGCTGAGTGGTTAAATAGTCATGGCGTGACGGCGTTTGTCTTGCGTTACCGGACTAAGGACGGCACGGAACCGATTTGGAAACGTCCGCTGCAAGACGCACAGCGGTCGCTTAGTTTAATCCGTAGCCGCGCGAGCGAATGGAGCCTGGATACGAAGAAGATTGGAATTATCGGATTTTCGGCCGGTGGTCAAGTTGCCGCGTTGACGGCAACCAATCACGCGAAACGAACGTACGATCCACTCGATGCAATTGATAAGCAACCGTGTCGTGCGGATTTTGCCATGCTCATTTACCCTTGGCGTCTGGCGAACGAACAGCAGCTTATGGAACAGTTGACGGTCGATAAATCGACTCCGCCGACGTTCTTGGTCCATGCCCACAATGACAATTCGTCATCCTTGAGTAGCATATTATTTTACGTCGCGCTGAAAACTCACCGTGTTGATGCCGAGCTGCATATTTACCGAACGGGCGGGCACGGCTATGGATTGCGGCCGGTGGATGGTAGCCATGTCAGCACTTGGCCGGCGCGGGCTGCAGATTGGCTGGAATCGAGTGGATGGTTGGATGTGAGCCGAACGCGCTAGCTAAATGTGGCCATGATGCCCCACCGGCCCTGTGCCGGTGGTTTTTTGGTTTGGAAACTAGCTGGCCAAGGCGCGGCGCCCTCGATGTAGTTTTCAAACCTAGGTCCACCGGCAACAGGGCCGGCGGGGTAAATCGCAAGCGCCAGAGCACCGAGCCGCTTGTGCTCTTGCGGCAGCGAGTCGTCTTGACAATGCCAGATTTCTTCGATTTCCCGCTGGGCCCATGTGCTGCCACGGGATTTGTTCGAGTGTATAATTGGTCGCTGTCAGCAAACGCATTCCGGTTAGTGGTCACAGCGTTGCCAAAAGACAGTTGCCCCAAAAAAAACACCTAGAGGAATACGATCCGTGATTCGCTATCTTGTCGCAGCAGTTCTGGCCGTCTATTTGCTTCCGTCGATTTTGGCGGCTCAATCGGCTCCGAACGTCGTGATGATCATTTCCGATGATCAAGCTTGGACGGATTATGGTTTCATGGGGCACGATGATATCGCCACGCCCCACCTTGATAGACTAGCCAAACAGAGTGTCGTGTTTCGTCGAGGCTACGTCCCTACTGCCCTTTGTCGTCCATCGCTCATGACTTTGGTGACCGGCCACTACGCTCGCGTCCACGGGGTGACGGGAAATGATCCGTCGCCGAAGTACGCCAAACGTGATTCGGAGCTGTACAATCAGCGCCGCGGTCAATTGATCGCGAAGATCGAACGATTTGACACGTTACCGGAGTTGCTCGGTGAACGCGGCTACCTCAGCCACCAGAGTGGAAAATGGTGGGAGGGTAATTTCAGTCACGGTGGCTTTACTCATGGGATGACGCGCGGATATCCACAACCGGGCGGGCGGCACGGAGACGACGGCTTGAAGATCGGTCGAGATGGGATACAGCCGATTAAAGAGTTTGTCTCCACTGCGGTGAAGGAAAAGAAACCATTTTTTCTTTGGTTTGCACCCTTCCTACCGCACACTCCTCACAATCCGCCGCAGAGACTTTTGGCCAAATACAAGACAGGCGACCGACCGGTCACGATCGCCAAGTACTACGCGATGTGCGAGTGGTTCGACGAGTCGTGCGGTGAATTGTTGCAGACCCTTGATCAAGCAGGTGTCCGCGACAACACGTTGGTTGTTTATGTAACGGACAATGGGTGGATTCAGAACCCGGCACGTAACGGCTACGCGCCTCGTTCCAAGCAGACGCCCTACGAGGGTGGCGTACGAACGCCGATCATGTTTTCCTGGCCAGGCAAGATCAAGACAGCGGACCGACCTGAGCTGGTCAGCAGTATCGATTTGGTTCCGACCATTTTGTCTCTGGCTGGCGCCCGAATACCCAAGGACCTTCCAGGGCTTGACCTTGCCGACAATCTTTGCGAAGGAAAAGCGATTGAAAGAGACACGATCTTCGGCGAGGGGTTCGCACACGATATCAAAGATGTCGACAACTCTGAGGCCTCACTGCTCTATCGCTGGTGCATCGAAGGTCAATGGAAACTTCTCTTGACCTATGATGGTGAGGTTAATCGGTATCGGACGACACATCCTAGGACCGAGAGGCGTCCGCAACTATTCGATTTGAATGCAGATCCGCACGAAAAGAAGAACATGGCCGCTGAGCGTCCGGAAGTAGTCGCCAGGTTGGCGGAAAAGATCGGCGGTTGGTATTTGGTAAAGGAACGGAAAGTGCTGACGGTTTTTGAGTAACGAACGCACGGGGCCATGGCGATTCGAAAACAGCGAAGGACCTCTCGATGGCTAGAATCTGGTTTGCGGTGTCGTTGGCGTTGGTTAGTCTGACAGTCCTGACGGCGGTGGCGGAGTCGTTGGATCGTCCGAACATCCTGTTGATACTGGCTGACGATCTCGGCTACGGTGACTTGGGCTGTTACGGCCACAAGGTGATCCAGACACCGAACATTGACCGGTTTGCGGGCGAGGGGATTCGATTCACGGACTGTTATGCGGCAGCCGCCAATTGTTCACCGTCTCGAGCTGGCCTGATGACGGGACGCACTCCCTGGCGTGTTGGCATTCACAATTGGATTCCCTTTGCATCGCCGATGCACTTGCGGGATTCCGAGGTGTCGATTGCCACATTGCTTCGCGATGCTGGCTACGATACCGGTCACTTTGGGAAATGGCACTTGAACGGCATGTTCAATCTGCCGGGGCAGCCGCAGCCCGACGATCATGGATTCCGTTATTGGTTCTCAACCCAGAACAACGCATTGCCCAATCATCGCAACCCGTACAATTTCGTTCGAAATGATATTCCCGTTGGGCGACTCACTGGATATGCGGGACCGATCGTGGCGGCGGACACGGTAAAGTGGTTGGAATCGGGGCGCGACAAGAACAAGCCGTTCTTTGCCTTTGTCTGTTTTCACGAGCCCCACGAACCAATCGCCAGTGATCCAAAATACGAATCGATTTACGCTCAGTTCGATAGTCCGAGTCAGCGAGCCCACCACGGAAACGTCACGCAATTGGACGCCGCGGTTGGAGAAGTGCTGCAGGCGGTCGATCGCCTCGGACTACGAGACGAAACGTTCGTGTTCTTTACCTCCGACAACGGGCCGGCAATCACAGGAATCCATCCGCATGGCAGCGCCGGACCGTTGCGGGATAAGAAAGGCTACCTCTACGATGGCGGCATTCGAGTGCCCGGCATGGTTCGATGGCCCGGGAAGATCGATGCGGGTACCGTCTGTTCGGAGCCGATCATTGGCACGGATCTGTTGCCAACCTGTTGTGAGTTGGCCGGCGTTCAGCCGCCCTCGGATCGACGTATCGATGGCGCGAGTTTTATTCCCGCACTTCACGGCAAGTCGGTCAAACGTGAAACGCCACTCTATTGGCAGTTCTATGGAGCCGCGAATGATATGAAGGTCGCAATGCGAGACGGCGAATGGAAGATCCTAGCGCAAATCGAAGGTTACGATTTGTCTCGGTACCCCGATATTACGCCGGAACAGATTTCCGGCTTCAAAAAGGGCGAGCTTAGTGGTTTCGAGTTGTATCGCATTGGCGACGACATTGCCGAAGACAAAGAGATGAGCGGTGAGGTTCCCGATCGATTTCAGGCGCTCAAGGACCGACTGATTTCGATGCATCGCGAAGTCCGCGACGAATCTCCAAGTTGGCCGGTGTGGAAATGGCCGCGATACGAAGGGCAACGCATTGAGTGGCCCGCCTATCGAAAACGGCGATAAGAGCCGACGTGATGTGACATGAGTCTAATACGTAAAGATACGCCAACAGTACGTTTTCTATTGCAATGGACGGTCAAAGAGACATGATGAAACGACTTGTCGGGTTACTGTTCGTGTCGTTAGTTGTCGGATCACACTGCTTCGCCGCGGACGTGCCACCAAACCTGATTTTCGTGTTCTGTGACAATTTGGGGTATGGAGATATTGAACCGTTCGGAGGCACTCTCCACCGGACTCCGCACTTGAACCGAATGGCGGCCGAAGGTCGGCGGTTTACACATTTCTATGCGACGGCCGGTGTCTGTACGCCGTCCCGTGCTAGCCTCATGACCGGCTGTTACTCCCAACGGGTTAGCATGAACACTAATCCACGAGACGGACACGTGTTGCGACCGGTGTCGCCATACGGTCTGCACCCGGACGAACTAACGATTGCCGAGCTTCTAAAGGAGCAGGGCTATGTTACGTCCATTATTGGTAAATGGCATCTCGGTGATCAGCCGGTCTTCCTGCCCACACGGCAGGGATTCGATTCATTTTTCGGAATTCCTTACAGCGATGACATGACGCACGAGGTTGGGCAACGACTGGGAGATCGTCTCGATGGGAAACACTGGCCACCACTTCCACTAATGCAAAACGAGGAAGTCATCGAGGCGCCCGTCGACCGAGATGGCCTTTCCAAGCGGTACACCGAGCGGGCATTGGACTTCATAGAACAAAATCAATCGCGACCGTTTTTTTTGTACATGCCACAGGCGATGCCGGGTAGCACAGCAAAGCCGTTTGCAAGTGCCGCATTTCGAGGTGTAAGCAAGAACGGACCTTGGGGCGACTCGATCGAGGAACTGGACTGGTCGCTCGGCAGGATCCTGGAAAAATTGGTTGAGTTGAAGATTGACCGCCGTACGCTGGTGATTTGGACCTCCGACAATGGTGCGCCATTGGCTCGGGATATCGATAGTTCCGTGCGAGGATCC
>DUDC01000252.1:0-8760 GCA_012959465.1 Planctomycetaceae bacterium | reverse complement strand
GAATTCCGATGATCGCTTGGTGGCCGGGGCAGGTGCCCGACGGTACGGCGTGTGCCGAGTTGACGTCGACCTTGGATATGCTGCCAACCTTTGCCAAACTTGCTGGAGCCGAGATTCCGGCAGATCGGATCATTGACGGACACGATGTGCGGGACTTATTGTTCGACGAACCCGGAGCGAAGACTCCCTGCGACGCGTTTTACTATTACCATACTTCGCAGTTGCAGGCCGTTCGGAGCGGACCTTGGAAGCTCTTTCTGCCATTGAAACCGTTGGGCCGGCACCCTCACTTCGGCAGCAAAGAAAGTGTGGTACCCCTTCTATTTCATGTGGTCGACGATATCGGTTCGAAAAACAATGTTGCTGACGACCATCCGGACATCGTCACGCGACTAACAGCTCTGGCCGACCGGGCGAGACTCGATTTGGGAAGCGCCGATCGACCGGGCGACAACGTGCGGCCTCGCGGCGAGGTCTCCGATCCGCAACCGCAAACTCTCACGCAGCGTCGGCCAGAAAGCAGACATCCCAGCAATTATCGTGTGACGAAAAGTTACGCGGCGGTCGAGGCTTTTCAGGCTGCCACCACGGACGGCAAGTACCTCTATGCCATTGCCAGCTCGAAGATAGCCAAGTACGATCGAAAGACGGGATTCCGATTGGGTGTCAGCAGCGGCGAAGCTCAGCATCTCAATAGTGGCATTTACCGAAATGGTAAAGTGCTGGCGGCCCATTCGAATTATCCGCGCGTCCCGGAGCAGAGCCAAGTTATGCAGCTTGATCCTCAGTCGATGCGGCTGACGATCGCTCACGATTTCGGCGACTACGGTGGAAGCTTGACATGGGTGGTCCGTCAGGACGCTCATTGGCTTTGCAACTTCGCGCGGTATGGTGATGACAACCACCAGACATTTCTTGTTCGGTTCGACGACGAATGGACCGAGGTAAAACGATGGAAGTATCCGGCCGAAGTGATCGAAAAGTGGGGTCGGTTCAGCACGTCGGGTGGGATTTTTCGAGATGGGAAGCTGTGGATTACCGACCACGACCATCCACGAGTCGATATTCTAAAAATACCGCCAATGGATGACACGCTGGTCTATGAAACTAGTATCACTGTGCCGTTTTCCGGGCAGGGATTTGCGATCGACCCAGTGGGCGGCGGTCTGATTGGCATCAACCGAGCGAAAGGACAACTGATCGTTGCTGCGCCCGTGGATGCCAGCGCTCCTATCAGCTCTCAGGATGTGCCGGTCCGCGCCGTACCCCGCGACGATCAACTTCTCTTGCCGTCCAGTCGAGGTCGTGCCGACTCGCCTCAGGCGTACGCGTCCCGTCGCTGGCAAACGCTGCTCGATATGCAGGCGGTGATGGGCGACTTTCCGGGGGAACGTAAACGTTGCCCTCTTGAACTGAAGGTGATCGAGGAAGTCGACTGCGGCAGCTACGTTCGGCAGTCGATCAGCTATCAGTCGGAACCGAACGGCCGAGTCACGGCTTACTTATTGGTCCCAAAAATAGCTACAGAGGATCGACGAGTGCCCGCCGTATTGTGCTTGCATCCGACGGACAACAAGATTGGGCACAAGGTGGTCGTTGGCTTAGGTGGTCGAGCAAATCGTCAATACGCCAGCGAATTAGCGGAACGCGGATACGTGACGCTCGCCCCCAGTTATCCAATGTTGGCCGAATACCAGCCCGATGTGTTGAAGTTGGGCTGGGAAAGTGGCACGATGAAGGCCATTTGGGATAACGTCCGCGGTTTGGACCTTCTGGATGGTCTGCCATACGTACAACATGGAAAGTACGCAGTGATTGGCCATTCACTCGGAGGCCACAATGCGGTCTACACGGCCGTTTTTGACGACCGGTTGGTGGCGATCGCGTCGAGTTGCGGACTCGATGCCTATCCGGACTATTTCGACGGCGATCTGTCACGTTGGCTGCCGGGCAAAGGCTGGACCCAATTGTGTTACATCCCCAAGTTGACCGAGTATCACGGGCGCTTGGCCGAGATTCCATTCGATTTTCACGAGATGATCAGCGCGTTGGCGCCGCGACATGTCTTTATTGCCGCGCCACTGCACGATTCGAATTTTCGCGCCGGCAGCGTCGACCGAGTGATTGCGGCGGCGCGCCCCGTGTTTTCCTTATGGAACGCGGAACAGAGATTGCGGGTGGAACATCCGGATTGCGACCACGACTTCCCAACAACCATGCGCGAGACTGCCTACCGCTTGTTCGACACGATACTGAACCCGTAGGTCATGTTCGCCGAAAGTGACCCTGCCTCGCCATAATCGGTCAATCCCATCCACACGTCGAATTGCTGGTATCGCCTCGTCTAATGAATAGGATGAACGGCAATCAACACACACCAACGACCGAGTGAGAAGGACCATCCGATGAGAGCGTATTTCCATGGTATCGTCTGTTTTGTTTCTTTGATTGTCTGTTCGACCAACGCCTTGTTGGGTCAAGAGCTGCTGTGGAAGGCAGCCGCAGCGAAGGCCGTTATCACGCCTGAGGTGAAATTGTGGATGGCCGGCTATGCGGCGAGGAAAGGTCCAGCGGAAGGGAAGCTGCAAGATCTGTTTGCCAAGACTCTGATTCTGGAAGACGCCCAGGGAGTTCGGTTTGTCTGGGTCACCATGGATCTGATCGGCGTCCCCAAGTCACTGAGACTGGAAGTTGAACGGCGGGCCGAAGAGGAATTCGACTTGCCGCCCTCACATCTGCTGATGAATGCGTCGCACACTCACTGTGGGCCGATGATCCGGACGTACCAGCCGGCGGGAGAAAATAGACCGGAGATGATCGCCTACTCGAGCATTCCAGCTGAGCAGCACGAACAGCGAATCAAAGAGACGAGGGAGTATCGGCAGTTCTTGGCGGATCAAATGCTGGCGTTGATTGGGCGGGCAATCAAAGACCTGCGACCAGCTCGGCTACTGCAGAGTCAAGCCAAGTGTGGCTTTGCCATGAATCGCCGGTTGCCTCGGGGCAGTTCGTTCATTAACAGTCCCAATCCGAGCGGGCCGGTCGACCATTCGGTTCCAGTCTTACAGGTCCTGGGCGCCGACGACCAAAAGTTGGCAGTGTTGTTTAGCTATGCCTGTCACAACACGACGTTAGGTGTAATGCAGTTTAACGGTGACTACGCCGGCTATGCGCAGCAGTACCTGGAGGAAGACCATCCCGGCATGATCGCCCTGTTCGCGCTCGGCTGCGGCGGCGACCAAAACCCCTATCCACGCCGGCTGATACCCTATGTGGAACGTCACGGGCGAGCTCTGGCGACTGCGGTCGAGGCGGCGTTGATCGCAGATCCACAGGCTGTTGTCGGTTCGATCCGGGCGAAGTTGGACTATGCCACATTGGACTACGGCCGCCTGCCGACGAAAGAAGAACTGTTGCGAAAGAGTCAATCATCGGACAAGTATGATTCTCGCCATGCGGAGTTCTTGCTGGAGGATCTCAAACACGTTGGCAAGTTGCCGACGTCCTACCCGTGCCCCGTGCAGGTCGTGTCCCTGGGCGACGATCTGACGATGATCGCAATCGGCGGTGAAGTGGTCATCGACTACGCGGTGCGTTTGAAACGGGAGGTCGAACGGAAAAATCTCTGGGTCTTGGGGTATTCGAATGATGTGTTCGCCTACACTCCAAGTCGCCGCGTGGTTCTGGAAGGTGGTTACGAGGGTGCCACATCGATGCGGTTTCCTCGTGAGAACCTTCATCCGGCACCGTGGGCACCGACGATTGAACAGCGAATTATCGGCAAGGTGTTTGAACTTCTGAAGAACCAGTAGTTTCGCGGTTGGCGGCGTGGTGTATTTCATGAGTGCACGAAGGTTGGCGTGTGGCGCCGGACTTCGTAACCCGCAGCGTAAGCGAGGGAGTGCAGCTACCGGCAACCCTCGGATGCACGCCGAGTAACATGCGGTTTTACGTACGGACTAGTGTGGCCGCCGCTCCTCCAGCCAGTCCTGCACCGGAATTTGTTCTGGATTCGACTTGGCCCAATCGGGTACTGCGAACCAGCGGAGGCTGCTAACTCGGGGATACGTTTCCCAGATATCTCCGTTCCCGGTGACTCGTGGGTCTTTCGTCTCGCGCAGGTAGCTGTGCAGGCGTTTTGCCAGTTGTTCCTTGACAGCCGTGTACCGTGTTTGGCCGGCCAGATTGTGCAAACAGTCGGGATCACTGACGACGTCAAACAGCTCTTCGGCCGGGCGTTTGTCGACCGATAGGCCGAGGAACTTGCCCCAATCGGGATGGTCGTGATGCTGAATTAAAAAGTCCAGCGAGGGGCAGGCATCGATGTCGTGGTAACCGCCATGTGCGCGGCCAGGTTGAGCCGATACCAATTCACCCGCTTCGTTGAATTTGGCCTTCCCGTATTTCTCCGGCGTGCCAGCTGGCCAACGCTCCGGAGTAAAGTTGCGAATGTACAGATACTGAGCGGTGCGGATACACCGTTGTGGGTAGCTCAACGAGTTGTAACGTGATGAGGAATGACGCTCGCGGGCGGCGTAGACGGCGTCGCGAGTCGTATCGACAACACCCGATTTGTTCGATTTCAAGATGCCCAGGATGCTGCGTCCCGACAGCCCCGGATCACTCGGCGCCGAGACACCCGTGGCATCGTAGATCGTCGCGGTCAAGTCGACGAATCCAACCAAGTCATCGACGGTTCGTCCACCGGGAACGCGGTCTGGCCAGCGAATCGCCAGTGGCATATGGATCCCGTACTCATAACAATTCGCTTTCGCGCGTGGAAACGGCATGCCGTTGTCCGAAGTAATGATGACCAACGTGTTGTCGAGCTCACCCATTTCCTCGAGTATTTTCAGCATGGCGGCCACATCGTCGTCAAATCGCTCCACTTCAAAAGCGTAGTCAAGTAGATCGGAGCGGATTTCATCCGAATCAGGTAAGAAGCCGGGGACAGTCGCCTGAGCCAATGTCATGCCCTTGGCCAAGCCTGAGCCCTTTTTGTAACTGCGGTGAGCATCGTGGCTGCCGAACCAAAAGTAAAACGGTTGGTCTTTGGGCCGATTGCTGAGAAACTTTTGGAAGCTGGCGACGTACTGAGAATGTTTCTTCGAACTACCTTTTGCTGAAAAAGTTGTGCCTGCAGGATTTCGCACTCGACCGCTCACCTTAAAATTCCCCGGCGCCCAGCCCTTGCCGGTGTAGCCGACAAAGTACCCGTCCGCCTCCAACCGATCGGGAAACGTCTCGTACTTTGTTGAGAAGAAACTCGCATGGGTCCCGGCATGTTCGATCTGCCAAGTGTGACGACCGGTTAAGAATGCGGCCCGAGACGGACTGCAACCAGGTGAAGCGCAAAACGCGTTGTTGAACAACACCCCTTCCTTTGCAATCCGGTCAAAGGTCGGCGTATTTACCAGTGTCGATCCGTAGGCGGATGCATGCGGCCAGGATTGGTCATCACTAATCGCGATTAGGACGTTGGGACGTGACGCATCTTCTGCAGCGGCAGGGAACGAAAAGAAAAGCGTTGTAAGCAACGCTACAAGGCAAATCGGACGTTGTGGCATCGTTGGAGTCTCACGCGTGTTGGGCAGTGGTCGTGTTCGATACGACCATCGTAACACATTTCGAGGATCAACTATCGCGTGCTGGCTGATTGTTCTACGCTATGATCAATTCCAAAACAGTTATCGAGTTGTGTGTGCCGAGGCGAGAGAATGCAGAGCGAAAAAGAGATCGTCCTAGAGAGCGGTGCCAGGCTGCCAAAAGTTGGACTTGGCGTCTGGAAGATCGATCAAGCTGTGGCACCGACCGTTGTTTGCGACGCAATCGAAATCGGCTACCGCCACTTTGATTGCGCGTGCGATTACGGCAACGAGCCGCAGGTAGGACAGGGCCTCCGCGACGCGATCAGCCGAGGAGTCTGCCGGCGAGAGGAGCTCTGGCTCACGTCCAAACTGTGGAATACCTACCATCGCGAAGAACATGTGCGATTGGCATGCGAGCGATCACTGGCGGACCTTCAAGTCGACTATCTCGACTTGTACATGATCCACTTTCCGATTGCGACCGAATTTGTGTCGCCGGAGACCAGGTATCCGCCCGGATGGGTCGAGGACCCGAATTCCGGCGATCCGAGCATGTCCTCGGTGCGAGTCCCGATTGAGGAGACCTGGCGAGCGATGGAACGACTTGTCGAAGGCGGTTTGGTCCGGCACATCGGTGTTTGCAATTTCGGCACGTCATTGCTACGCGATCTGTTGAACTACGCCGAGGTGAGGCCGGCGGTCTTACAGGTTGAGTTGCACCCCTATCTGGCTCAGGATCGACTGCTGCGGTTTTGCCAAGAGCAGCAAATCGCCGTCACAGGGTTTTCGCCTCTCGGTGCACCCTCTTACATCCCCATCGGGATGGCGGATGAATGCGAATCGATCCTCAACGATCCGTTGGTTTCCGGCATTGCCGCCGCACATGCCAGAACGGCGGCTCAAGTGGTGTTGCGATGGGGAATTCAACGCGGCACGGCGATTGTCCCGAAGACGTCTCAGACGCAGAGGCTTCGCGAAAATCTAGACCTATTCGACTTCGAACTGACCGATGATGAAATGGTCGGGATCAACGGCTTGAACCGCGGCCGCCGATTCAACGATCCTGGTGAATTTTGTGAAAAGGCATTTGGTACTTATTTCCCGATCTTCGATTGACATGTTGGTTGTTTCCTTGCTGATAGGCACACGTACACGATCATGACCAATACGCCCACAGAGCCGATTCAAGGCACGGTCGATGGACAACAGACTCATGACGGCCAGTCGTATCCGGCGGTGCTTGAGTGCAACGCAGCAACCGATCTACCAAGCACACTGGCGTGGGTTGTTCGCGAACGGGCGGCGGTCGACAGTTTGTTGAAGGGCACTGGGACGGTCTTGTTCCGGGGATTTCCTCTGCAGAGCATCGACGACTTTGACGGGCTTGTTCGAGCTTTCGACATGCCCAACTTTGCCTACAATGAATCGCTATCCAACGCCGTCCGCGTCAATTGGACGGACCGCGTGTTTTCGGCAAACGAAGCCCCACCCGACGTGCCCATCTATCTCCATCACGAGATGGCTCAGACACCGATCTATCCCAGTATGTTGTTTTTCTATTGCCAAAAAGCGGCGGAAGAAGGAGGCGCAACGCCTCTGTGCCGGTCGGATGTCCTGGTCGAGCGACTGGAGCGAGAGTGCCCGAACTTCCTCCGGGACTGCTCTGAAAAAGGCCTGAAGTATAGCAACGTCATGCCAGCCGAGAATGACCCTGAATCGGGCATGGGACGGAGTTGGAAGAGCACTCTGCGAGCAGAATCACGCGATGATGCAGAGGCCCGACTCCTGAAGTTGTCGTATTCATGGGAATGGTTAGACGACGATTGTCTGCGGGTTACCACTCCAGTGCTTCCCGCTGTACGTGAGCTGGAGAATGGCCAACGGAGTTTTTTCAACCAGCTGATTGCCGCGTTTCGCGGTTGGAAGGACAGTCGCAACAGTTCTTCGAAGGCCATTCGCCATGGCGATGACTCTCCGTTGGATATCGACGGTGTGATGCGAGCGGTCGAGATTGCGGAGGAGTTGACGTTCGACTTGCCATGGCAAGCGGGTGACGTCGTGCTACTTGACAACTATCGCGTAATGCATGGTCGTCGTTTTTTTGTCGGCACCCGCAAAGTGTTGGCATCATTGGTCGCGGCTGAGTGATCTCAATGTGCGGCACTGGCTTCGCCGGCAAAAGCCAGTGCCACAAGTGCCACACATTCACACCAAAATCTCTTCCACGACGCGTCCAGCCTGTCCATCCAAGAGTGATTCTTCTCGCCCATTTCTCTTGTACAGTAATTGCTCGGACGTCAACCCCAGCAGCTTCATCAGCGTCGCATGATAGTCGTAATGGTTGACCACGTTTTCGACGGCGTGATGACCGAACTCGTCAGTGGCCCCGTACGTGCAACCGCCTTTAAATCCACCGCCAGCCATCCACATTGTAAAGCCGTAGGTATTATGGTCGCGGCCCACTTTGTTCCTGCCAGCATCGTTTTGGATCACCGGTAGTCGTCCCATTTCACCACCCCAGTGGACGATCGTGGAATCCAAGAGGCCCCTTTGTTTCAGGTCTGTAATCAAGCCGGCGATCGGCTTTTCCGTTTTGCGGCACGATGCCGGAAGCGCTGTTAGTATGCTACCGTGATGGTCCCAATACTGGTTCTTTGTGAATAGCTGCACGTAGCGAACGCCGCGTTCGATAAGGCGGCGGGCAATCAAACAACGTTGTCCGTACTCCTCTGATTCGGGATTGTCGATACCGTACAACCGATGCGTGGCCCCTGTCTCTCTTGAAACGTCCAACGCTTCCACAGCGGCCGTTTGCATCCGCGCCGCAAGCTCAAAGTTAGCGATCCGAGCCTGCAAATCCGATCGGTCGGACTGGGCAGCGGCGTGTTCTCTGTTCAGTTCATTGAGGAAGTTCAGATAATTGCGTTGCGGTTCGCCCTGCAGCGCTGCGGGGCAATCCAGATTAAGAATCCGTGGTTCACGAGGACGAACGACCGTTCCTTGGTAAAGGGAAGGAAGCCAGCCGTTGGACCAATTAAGCACTCCCTCCACCGGAAGGCCTTTGGGGTCGGCCATGGCAATGTACGCTGGAAGCTCGTCGGTTTCCGCGCCGAGTGCATAGGTAACCCAACTACCAAGAGACGGCCGGCCGCGTTGTGTTCTTCCCGAGTTC
>DUDC01000251.1 GCA_012959465.1 Planctomycetaceae bacterium | reverse complement strand
CATTGCCAGCCCCGAAACACAATCTGGCTTGACAACCGACTGTCCAGCTGAAATGGTCGATTACTACCCAACGCTTGCCGAGTTGGCGGGACTCAAAGTCCCCACTTACATTGCCGGCGTCAGCCTGGTCCCGACTCTGAAGGATGTCACGGCGAGACCACGATCCGCTGCGTTCACTCAATACAATTCCGGTTACAGCGTGCGAACTGAACGTTATCGGTATACCGAGTGGGGTGAGAAGGGCTCCGATGGGAACGAGCTGTACGACCATGCGTCGGACGCTGCCGAGATGCAGAATCTTGCCGGCTCAGCGAAGCACCGAAACATCGTTGCCGAACTGTCTCGCCTGTTGCACGCCAGAATTGCCGAGTCGCAAACCGCGTCTGTGGGTGTTAAGCAAAACAACGTTCAAATCACTCGTCGCGTGGCTCAACCTCGACTACCCGGCACGTACCGTGGTCGTGACGACGGAAAACGCTAGTAAATGGTTGGGACGTTTTTCTAATGTGAGCCGAACGCGTTAGTTAGCGTCGGGTTTTATTTAGTCGACTTTGCGCTGTTTACCCCACCGGCACAGGGCCGGTGGGGATTACGAGTTTTCAGCACTAATCAACAAGCCCCTAGCGTCGAGGCGTAGCGACAAAGAGAATACAACACTGGCGGAGCCAGTTACACACACTACTTTTTTTCTGCTGATCGTTTCTTCTTAAGAAACTCATACATGTTGAACCGCTCGGGGAATGCAACTTGGTTCTTCTCTGCCCACGCAGTCCACAATGCGATCATTTTTTTCGTCTGCTCAACGTTCGCCGTGGCTAGATCCCGCATTTCGGCGCGGTCCGCGGCAATGTCGTACAGCTCCCAAGGCTTTTGATATTCTCGCACCAATTTCCATTTCCCCCAGCGAACGCAAGCGTTTCCTTCGTGTTCCCAGAAAATGGGCGTGGAGTGGACCGGTTCGCGACTGCCCGTCAACAGCGGCATGATCGATCTACCTTCGCATGGCGGAACGCTGTTGGGGTATTGCGCTCCAGACAGCTCGAGGCAAGACGCCATCAAGTCAGGCAAGTAGGCGTACTGGCGAACGAACAAACCGCGTGTTTCAGCGGGAATTCCATCTGGCCAATGGACAATCATCGGAGTGCATGCGCCGCCCTCGTGCACAAAGTGTTTGTACAGCCGAAATGGTGTATTGCACGCATTGGCCCAAGCGAGGCCTAACCGAACGCCGCCGGTTGTCTCGAGGGGCGGGTTCTTGACCATTTCCTCGTTGCCTCTTCCCAGTACCCCACCCTCCTGGCAAGCACCGTTGTCCGACAAGAAGAAAATAATGGTGTCATCCAATTCTCCAAGTTGTTCAAGGTGTTTCAGCAATTTTCCGATGTTCTGATCGATCGAATCAACGCAGCCCGCATACGCTGCCATGATCGAATCGAGTCTCTCGTGTTGGCCGGCGTTTAGTGTCTCCCAGTCAGGTCCTACATGGGTTGCCGGCACAATGTTCTCGTCAATAAGGCCAAGGGATTTCTGTTTGGCAAGGCGACGTTGCATCAGCGCGCTCCACCCGTCCCGGTACTTTCCTTTGTACTTCTGGTAGTCGTCCCATTTTGCATTCAAAGGCCAATGCGGCGCGTTGTAGGCCAAATAAAGAAAGAACGGACGGTCATCTTGCTCAACCGCTTCGTCGACAAACTGGCACGCGTAATCTGTAAACGTGTCGGTGGCGTAAAAGTCTTGATCGGTTTCAGTGGGTGAATTTTCCAGCGTAATGCCTCGTCCGCCGCCCGGCTTAAAGTAATTCACAGCCCCGCTTAAACAACCGTAGAAGCGATCAAATCCCCGTTGTCGGGGCCAACATTCCTTGCGGTGGATCCCCAAGTGCCATTTCCCTGTCATCAGCGTGTGATAATCGGCCTGCCGCAGAACTTCGGCGATCGTAACGCAGTTGTCATTGAGGAAGCCCTGATACGGTCCCTCAAAACCCAATGATGTGTCCGGCGGCTCGGTCATATGGCCAATACCAACCTGATGAGGATGACGTCCAGTCATGAGACTCGCGCGAGTCGGACAGCATCGGCCAGCGTTGTAGAACTGTGTGAATCGCAAACCGTTCGCCGCCAGGCGGTCGATGTTCGGTGTCTCGATTTCCCCACCGTAGCAGCCGACATCGGAGAACCCCATATCATCAACCAGTATGATGATAATATTGGGTCGTGCCGGCTGTTGAGCGACCGTGATACTGGTCATGAACAGCGTCAACCCGACGGCAATTGCCAGGGAAATGTGTCGAAGAATGATCTGCCATCGCGCCGTTTCGCGGTCACCACGTTCGATTTTTTTCACCACTCATTCCTTTATTTTCTCGGCTGTAATAATCCACCCGTTCGCTCGCCAACCCTGACACAACCAACCTACTCGTAGTGGCCGACGACGCCGAGCTTCAAGAGGTACCATCTCGCAAATACGGAAACCAGCCGTGCGTAGCATTCGCGTAATTTCGCCGCGACTAAAGACATGCAGGTACATGTTATGAACGCCGCGGTAGTCAAAATACTTGTCACCCAATTCGACATCACTGACGAAACGAGAACGAAACCAATTGTTCAGTAACCACTTCGGTCCGCCAGGATCGTACAGGTTGAACCACCGATTGTGGACGTGCAAGATAAATAAACCGTTCGGTCGCAAAATGCGACAAACGTGATCCAGCGCCGACTGGCGATGATCGCCGCCGACAATCATGCCCAAAGTACTGAACATCGAGAGCGCGTGGTCCACGGCCTCGTCGCGAACGCCGTCAAGTTCGACGAGGTTGGCCCGAAGGCGGTGAATCGTCAGATCTTTTGCGACCGACTTTTCGGCAACAACTGACAACATATGTGGAGAAAGGTCGATCGCTAGGCCCTGGTATCCCGCTTCCACCAAGGGGACCAACGCACGCCCTGTCCCACAGCCCAAGTCGGCCACGACACCACCGCGGCCAAAAGGGTGCCCGTCTAATTTCGATAGGATCAGCGCAACATCATAGTCAAAAAGTTCGTTGCATGAAAAATAGTTATCGAAGTCACGAGCTACAGGAATCGAATGGAAGTACTCCCACTCACCCCGAGTTACTCCTTTGGGCAGTCGCCAATAAGGACGTTGTGTCATGGGCAGATGAGGGCGTTAGAGAAAAAGGATTACGCGGTAGGGACGTTCTGCCATCAACGAAGATCATGGGCCCGATCGATTCCCCAATCATCGCCGCTGCGGCGTCATTTCTTACATCAACGTCGCGGTGGGGTTGTACAAGAGTCTGTGACGGCGGACCGTGCCGGTTGTCGGATTTTTGGTACACCAGTATAATCCGCAACGGATGGCAGCTTGGCAAGGAGGACCACCAAAGGTAAGGTGCCGGCAACAAGCAGGAATTCACTACCTTGGCTGTCGCAATTCACTCACATCTGCCAATCATACCAGTCAAACATGGACTGGAAGGAGAATCTTCACGTGGCTATTCGTGTCGCAATCAATGGTTTTGGTCGAATCGGTCGACTGACATTTCGCAATCTCCTCGAACGATCTTCGGAATTCGAAGTGGTTGCTATCAACGATCTTACCGATAACAAGATGCTCGCCACACTGCTGAAGTACGACTCCATACACGGACGATACGCCGCAGACGTTTCCTATGACGACGCAAATCTAATCGTCAACGGTACGCCGATCCGAGTCTTCGCCGAACGAGACCCGGCAGCGCTCCCCTGGGGAGAGCTTAAGATTGACGTGGTGATCGAAAGCACCGGGATCTTCACGTCCCGCTCAACTGATTCCAAGGCCGGTTACGATACGCATTTGAAGGCCGGAGCCAAACGCGTTGTGTTGAGTGCACCGGCGAAGGACGGGGCCGACTTGACAGTCGTGCTGGGTGTGAATGAAGGCCAACTCACACCGGAAATGAAATGCGTTTCGAATGCTAGCTGTACCACGAACTGCCTGGCTCCCATCGCGAAAGTGTTGAACGATTCGTTTGGCATCCAATCGGGTTTGATGACCACAGTTCATTCCTATACAAACGACCAGCGTGTCCAAGACATGCCGCACAGCGACCCGTACCGTGCGCGTGCCGCCGCTCAGAATATCATCCCCACCTCGACAGGGGCGGCAAGTGCCGTTGGTTTGGTGATCCCTGAACTTAACGGAAAACTGACGGGCATGGCGATGCGTGTTCCGGTGGCAACGGGCAGCGTCGTCGACTTAACCGTCAATCTTGAGAAGGCGGTCGACAAAGCCACCATTAATGCAGCCATGAAAGCTGCCGCCGAGGGGCCAATGAAGGGCATCCTCTATTACAGTGAGGATCCGTTGGTTTCCTCCGATATCATCGACGACCCTCACAGTTCCATCTTTGCATCTGACTTTACTCAAGTGCTCGGCGAAACGGGAACGCTCGCCAAGGTAGTCAGTTGGTACGACAACGAATGGGGTTACAGCTGCCGGACAGCCGACCTGGTCGCATTGATCGGTAACGCGTAGTTCGTCGAAGTTGGACGACTTTGAATTAGAGAGGGGGTCACACAAGTGACCCTCTTTTTTTTGGCGCAGGACCTTCTACTACTAGAACGCAGGTATAACAGAAGGAAAACGTGTCCAACTCAGTACGTGTGGACAATGCCAAGGACTGAAAGCGAGATTCAATAAAATTCGAACGGGAACTTACAATGGGTATTCTGGATCGCTTCTCACTGCAGGGTCGCGTCGCGCTGATCACCGCCGGCGCCGGGCCACTCTTCGGTAGCAGCTTGAGCGAGGCATTGGCGGAGGCTGGCGCAACCGTGATCACAGCCTCCAGATCTCTGCAGAGAAACGAAGACTTCGCCGCTCGCCTCCGTGACAAGGGACACGATGCGTATGGACTGCAGTTCGACATTTCGGATTGCCACTCGATTACCGAGCTCAAGGAACAGGTTTTGTCGCAGTTCGGGCGTCTTGATATTCTGGTGAACAGTGCGTTGGCGCGAGACGGCCACGTCGGCAGCATTGGCGAGCAGAAAGCGGATCAATGCATGGCAAGTGCCTCCGGGGACTTTTCTGGTCTCTTCGAAATCTGCCGCCAGTTTGTTGAACCCATGATCGACCAAGGCTGCGGCTCAATGATCAATATTTCAAGTATCTACGGCGTGGTCTCCAATGACCCGAATCTGTATGAGGGTACGGAGATGAAGCAACCACCAACGTACAACTTTGTCAAAGCGGGCATGATTAACTACACGCGGTACCTTGCCTGCTATTACGGCAAGTACGGCGTCCGGGCAAATTGTATTAGCCCCGGCGGTTATTTTGCGAACCAGCCCCAACCTTTCCTCGAACGGTACGAACAGCGAGTACCACTTGGAAGAATGATGGACAATGACGACATACAAGGCGCCGTCGTCTTCCTCGCCTCGGACGCGTCACGGTACGTCACGGGTGCGAACCTGATGGTCGATGGTGGTTGGACCTGCTCATGAATTCGAACACTGAGCCCGAACAGGGAGGTGCTCGTCAAATAACCGTGTCGCGTCGCGGATTCATTGTTGGATCCGTATTTGGCGGCTCGGCACTGACTTTGCTCATGCTGACACGTACGCAGCTGCTATCCAGGATGGTCGACAAACTCGAAAAGCGGTCGCTTCTCGAACGCTTGCGCTCCGAGGCCTTGAGCAACCGCCGCAATGGCATCCGCACGGCGGTCGAAGCACTTGTCGTCTGGGCAACCAACATCGGTGTCGGCGAGATTGCTGACCGCCTGAAAGTTAGCCACGGTGGCCATGCGGCTGATGGCCCTCTTTACGACGAACAGCTGGAAGAGGCGCCCTACGCAACATACGCTCGTGACAATTTCCTAATTCCGATTATCGAAGAGGCGATCTTCCGGCTTCTTCCCAGTGCGTTTTTTAGTGAAGAAAAATCACCGAACGTCAAGTTGCATTGGAAGACAGGTTTAGCATCCACGGCAATTTTTTCCGCAATCCACAACTTCAGCAAGCCGGAGCACAACAAGATCCGCATACACCTTGATTCGCTCCCTCTCGAACAAATGGTCCTCGGCGCCTATTGCTGGTACGCCCAACGACGCGGCGGCTTTATTCACGCTGCCGGTGCCCATGTACTCTACAACAATCTGTGCGAGGCGTACTACCAGTTCTATGAGCGACATCTCGAGCAACAGGAATCAACGAGCTGATCAGCTGGTACGCGCTAGCGACCGAAAATACAAGCACGAAGCGCAAGATCGCAAGCGAGTGAGTCTCGTGGGCGGCAGACGACTCGCTCGCTTGCGCTTCGTGCTTGTACTCACCAAATCATGTTGGACTTTGCTAAACTGTTGGCATATCCAACCTCAGCGTCAGACGAGAATCTAGCCATGCCGAGTTTTCATGTATATCGCTCTATTCAAATCGACGCGTCACCCGACAAGGTCTTTGACGCTGTTGCCGACTTTGGCACATGGACGACGTGGTCGCCCTGGCTCAGTGCTGACCCCGACGCGATCGTCACTGTCAGTGACGATCCGTCGTCGGTCGGGTCAGTCTATTCATGGCAGGGTGAGTTGGTTGGGGCAGGAGAGATGGAACACCAACGTCTCGAGCTGGGTCGTCTGATCGAGGATGAAATCCGAATCATCAACCCGTTCAGGTCTAAGTCGAAAGTCACGTTTGAACTGCAGCCAGACGACGAGGGCACCAAGATCACCTGGCACATGAGAGGAAGTTTGCCGTGGTTCATGCTCTGGATGGTGCCTAAGATGGAAGTCTTCATTGGCATGGACTACGAACGAGGCTTGTGCATGCTCAAAGAGTGGATCGAAACGGGCCAGATCCAATCGGAAACAAGTGTTCGTGGAATCGAATCGGTGGGTCCTTTGCAGATGGTCGGCATTCGCGAGACCTGTTTTATCAGCGAAATAGGTTCGTCGATGAAAACTGCGCTAGAGGAAGTGAAACAGATTCTGACTGAGCACGATTTGGCCAGCGATGGTGAGCTGATTACCGTCTATCACAAGATTGACTTCAAAGCCCAGAGATTCCACTACACCACAGGAATACTGCTCGCGAGTTCGTTAGCTAACGTGCCAGAGGGCTTGTCGAGTTGGTCCATTCCGGCTATGCAAGCACTGGTCGTCGAGCATGTTGGGAGCTACAAACACCTCGGCAACGGATGGAATGCGGCAATCCAATTCGCACGCTATAAGAAACTAAAACAGAGTAAAATCGGAACGTATGAGATCTACAAGAATGGTCCGGACCAGACCTCGCCCGACAAACTGTGTACCGAGATCTGTTTGCCTTTAAAATGAGCCAATGCCGGATTTTAGCCGAAGGCGCTAGCCTCGGGTTTTTCACCACTTCGCCGAGACGCTGGGCGGCGTGATAAGCCAGGCAATGCGGATTTACCGTGCAAATCGGGCGTGCAGCTCGCCGGTACCGAAGCGAACTTGAAATCGGCGGGGCGCGATCGCGGTGGGCATTGGCAACTATGACTCGTCCTGTCGGAGACAGTTGCAACTCCACCGGTTCATCAAGCTCAATTCCCAACGACGAGAGCTTTGTGTTCAGCTTCTGAACCAGGTCGAACAGAGTTCGTTGGGCCTCTTTCGCCAACGTCTCGTGGGGGTTGTGCGTTGGTGTCTCGTCAACAGTGGTCGCCGGCGACTCGGTTTGGAATGCCTGCAGCGCAAGGTAGGCAATTGGCTTGGCGATACGCGCTAATTGGTTGAGGCCGAAGTTGGCGCCGGATCATTGTGATCGGGTTCATGCCACAATCCTGTTGACAGGTTGGAACGAGATCTGCATCCTGACCTGAGTGCGTGAACTTGCCTGACCTCGATAATTCTCAGAATGACCCCGCCGGATCCTACCGCCGACACTCCATTGGACCGCGAGTTTTACAACCGCCCCGCCGATGTTGTTGCTGAGGCGCTTTTGGGTTGTTACCTGTTTCGATTGTCAGCTGACGGTGTCACGACAGGATGGATCGTAGAAACAGAAGCGTATCTGCCAGACAACGATCCGGCCAGTCATGCTGCCCGTGGTTCGACTCGCTCGAACCAATCGATGTTTGGTCGCCCGGGTAGCTGCTATGTTTACCCGATTCACGCCAGGTACTGTGCCAACGTGGTCACTGACAATATCGGGATCGGATCCGCAGTCCTGTTGCGAGCCGTCGAACCGTGCCAAGGTCGTAAGTTGATGCAACAGCGTCGCGGAGACGTTGCCGAACTGGACTGGTGTCGCGGGCCCGCTCGATTGTGTCAGTCGTTCGCAATCGATCGAAATCAGGACGGTGTCGACATGACAGACCACAGTGGGGAATTCTGGATTGCCGCTGGCGATACGCCAGGAAAGATCGCTCGTTCGTATCGTATCGGCGTTACGTCTGCCCAAACGTTGAGACTACGGTACTTTGTTGACGGGAATCAATTTGTCAGCGGGCGACGCAAAGATCATTCTCTGAAGCCTATCGGGCGTTTCGCGGATGCGCGGTGATCGTTTTCACGGTGTCCCAAGATCTTGCTGCTTGCCATGTGAATGAGGGGGTTTCCGCGACGTGCCCGGCGGAATTGAACTTGGTTCGGGGGGCGAGTTGGGGACTGAAACGGCACGGCATCCTCAAATTGGATTTGCTGAGTTTCGACCTCGTCGTCGCCACTCCAGGTTTCAAACGTCGAAGTGCAGCTATCACAAGAGCCGCAGTCGCAGGTCGTGTGAAGGCAATCGCCACAATCACAACTTCCTGTCCTTTGGCCAAACAGGTTCGACCACGTCAGGCACGAAGCGACACGTAAACGAGGGCCAACGTAGTTGCCACACTGGTCACACGGGTCTGCACAGTCCGGAGGATCACTAATCCATTCACCCCAGTACACTTCTCCACAACCTGAACCGCAGGCAAGACGATGTACCAGCCGTTCAGCACAGCTGCCGTTGCCACACTCACTTCCCGATCCGTCAACACAATAGTGGTTCGACAAACCGCAACCGCTCGCCACCAAGCACAAGGTCAACATCGGGATAAGATCACGACACATCGGTGACTCCTGCCAAGAAATGCCGTTTGAACGGGAACTCCATGAGAGTGCTATCGGCCGCAAAATCGTTAAAATCGAGAAAAACTACCTGATCGTTACAATTTACCAGGATGATCTTCGTTCAAACGTCGATATGGACAGCCAGTGCACATTTCAAATCGGGCGTTCGTAACATCTTGGCGAGGTCCGCCGAACCTGACCTGCAACTCGCCCAGCACTCGGATTATGCTTTTGAGCTGGATAAGGAACGAGGAATGAACACGCTGAATAAGGGCCGTTTTGGCCTCTCTCTCTTGTGCGTCGCTCTGTTTGTCGGATGTGGCGGAGATAATGACATCGCAACGTTGGCCATATCGTCCGCAAGTCGATCGGTGATCCTCGGTACCTGGGACGCTTCGCTGGTCATCGATGAAGCCAAGGCCAAAGAAATTGACACAGTTGCCCTTGAGGTAGCGAGGTCGGCCGAGTTTCAGTTCGAGTATCGCGATGACGGAACAATGCGGCTTAGCGTCCGGACCAACATGCCTGATGTAGGGCCCCATTCGAGTGAGGTTGAGGGAACGTGGAAGCTCATTCGCGAAGATGACGAGAGTATTCAATTGACGGTCCACTACGACGACATCTCCGAAGGCGAGCGCGTGCGTTTGGTGATCATCGATGAGGACACTATCGAGACACACGCACCCGAAGACCTCAACGGGCTCGGCATCCTCAGGCTAACCCGTTTGGGGCGGTAGCGTTGGATCAGCCGCTGGGCGCTAGCCCACGGTTCTCGATAACGGCACCTGTAAGAGCCGCACGCTAGCGCGTGCCGGCGGATCTGTTATGGCAGTGCCTCACCGGTGGGGATTGTCCGATTTCAGCCAGGTCGATATCCTCTTACGGTCGGCAATCACACTGCGCTCTCCTAATTAGAATGATCTTCGTGGCCCAATCTCTATTCGACGAATTCCGTCAATCCACTCATCGCTATGAACTCAAGGTCAGTGACTCGGAGCTCTCGCAGCTTGCGGAGTACGTTGAGCGGTTGTGGTCCTGGAACGAGAAAATCAACCTAACTCGCCATACAACGGTCGAGAAATTCGTGACGCGTGACTTGGTCGACGTGTTGCAAATAGCTGAGCAGATTGAAAATGGCTGCGAAGTACTGGATATGGGTACCGGCGGAGGTGTGCCTGGCATTCCGTTGGCAATTCTGCGTCCGGATCTACGCGTGTCACTTTCCGAGTCGATCGGCAAGAAGGCACGTGTTGTCGATGACATCGTCCAGCAGATGGGATTGCCAATCGCGGTCTTTGCCAACCGGGCGGAAGATGTGTTGAATGACTACCGCTGCGATTATGTTGTCGCTCGCGGAGTCGGTCCCCTGTGGAAGATGTGTGGGTGGCTCGATCCTCATTGGTTCAGCATCCGCGCCTTGCTGGCAGTGAAGGGACCAAAATGGGTCGATGAACGTAAAGAAGCACGCCATCGCGGCCTCATGCAGGGCCTGCAACTTCGCAAAGTCGCCGACTATAAGACGCCGGGTGACGAACCTCGCTCCAGCGTGATTTTACGAGTTTCGCAGAGTTCAGCTCAGTAGCCAAACCGCCTGATCCACCGGCACACGGATTGCTCAACTACAGAAACACGCCTTTGGCTTTCAACAGTTCGTAGATTTTCTCGACGCACTCGTCCACGCTCAATGTCTCAGTGTCGAGACGCAAGTCGGGCGACTCAGGTTCTTCGTACGGCGAGCTGACGCCTGGGAAATTGCCGATTTCACCGGAATCGGCCATCGCATAATGACCGGCGGTGTCCCGTTGTCGGCAGACTTCCAACGACGCGTGCAGGTGGATAGTAACAAACCTGTCGGCACCGACCGTCTGTGCGGCTTTATTGCGCACCTCTTCGCTAGGCGCTAAGAAGGCTGCAATGCAAAGAAATCCATGGCTGTTGATCAACTTTGCGATTTCGGCTCCTCGACGGAGATTTTCTGATCGATCGTTCGCCGCAAATCCAAGATCCTTGCTAATCCCGCGACGGATGTCTTGTCCGTCGAGCACGACGCTGGCGCGGCCTTCATCAAACAAGCGTCGTTCCAAAGCCGATGAAATCGTGGTCTTGCCAGCGCCGGTAAGCCCGGTGAGTAAGAGGGTGACTGGGTTTTGGCCAAAGCGAGCATGACGTTCCATCGCAGTAACCGAGCTGGACTTTGCTTCCAAGGTGTCGGTCGTCGGTTCCTCCTCCCAGAGCGTTTTCGGTTCCTCGCCACTTTGCCGGTCGAGAATGATACCCGCACCCACTGTGGCGTTGGTAATTCGATCAATAATGATCAGTGCCCCGGTACTGCGGTTGCGGCGATAGCCGTCATAGAACAGAGGTTCGGTAAGCGAAATCTCGCACCGGCCGATCTCGTTCAACTTGAGAACGGCGGCGTCTTGACGGTGCAGCGTATTCACATCCACTTGGTACCGCAGGTTTTGAACCGATCCATTCACGGTCTTCGTCGTTTGTTTGAAAAGGTACTGCTTTCCAGGTACGAGCGGTTGCTCAGACATCCAGATGACCATCGCGTCGAATCGAGGCGCCTGACGAGGTACATTGCCTGGACGGACGATCATGTCCCCGCGACTAACGTCGATTTCATCGTCAAGGGTGACGGTGACCGCTTGTGGCGCGTGTGCTTCTTCCATTTCACCGTCAAACGTAACAATCGACTTTACCTTCGTCGTCTTTCGCGACGGGAGAGCCATCACCTCGTCACCACGTCGAATGATGCCCGACGCGATCGTCCCACAGAAACCTCGAAAGTCGAGGTGCGGACGATTAACAAACTGGACGGGGAAACGGAAATCCTGCAAGTTGCGGTCGGAGCCGATGTAGACCGTTTCCAGAAAATGCATCAGCGTGCTGCCACCATACCACGGCATGTTCGGGCTGGAGTCGACGACATTGTCACCGTGGAGAGCCGCAATAGGAATAAAGTGCAGATCGGGGATATCGAGTCGAGCGGAGAAGTTCTGGTAGTCCTGGCGAATTTGCTGGTAGACCGTTTCACTGAAGTCGACCAAATCCATCTTATTGATAGCCACGAGAACATGCTTGATTCCCAATAACGACGTGATAAACGAGTGTCGTTTCGTCTGGGTCAATACACCGTTTCGGGCATCGATTAGGATGATGGAAAGGTCGGCCGTCGATGCGCCGGTCGCCATGTTTCGCGTGTACTGCTCGTGACCCGGCGTATCGGCAATAATGAACTTTCGGCGAGCCGTCGAGAAATAACGATAGGCCACGTCGATCGTAATTCCTTGTTCACGCTCTTCCTTCAATCCGTCGGTCAGCAAGGCAGGATCGAAACCGCCGCCAGTTGTACCGTGCTTGATTGAGTCCTTTTCGATCGCCGCGAGCTGATCTTCGTAGATCATCTTGGCGTCATAGAGCAATCGTCCAATGAGCGTACTCTTGCCATCATCCACGCTACCACACGTAATGAATCGCAGCAGTTCCTTCCGTTCGTGTTGGTCGAGGTACGAATCAATGTCGTTGGCAATCAATTCACTTGAATGGCTCATAGTTGTTGTTTTTTTGGCTAAGGCCTAGAAGTAACCTTCCTTTTTCTTGTCTTCCATGCTGCCCTCTTCGTCGTTGTCAATGACACGACCTTGTCTCTCGGAAGTTTTTGCAAGCAGCATTTCTTGAATGATCTGAGGTAGAGTCGTGGCGTCCGATTCCACAGCACCGGTCAACGGATAGCAGCCGAGCGTGCGGAAGCGAACTCGCTTCATTTCCGGCTTTTCACCTGGAAGCAATTGAAGCCTGTCGTCATCGACCATGATCTGAACACCATCGCGGACGACGATCGGTCGCTCAGCGGAAAAATACAGCGGGACAATTGGAATCTTCTCCAAGTGGATGTATTGCCACACGTCCAGTTCTGTCCAGTTTGAAATCGGGAAGACACGAATGCTCTCCCCCTTGTTGACTCGCGCGTTGTACAAATTCCACAGCTCTGGACGCTGATTCTTGGGGTCCCAACGATGATGTTCGTCACGAAATGAGAACACTCGTTCTTTCGCTCGCGATTTTTCTTCGTCACGACGTGCGCCACCGAATGCCGCATCAAACTGATACTTGTCCAACGCCTGCTTCAGCCCCTCGGTTTTCATAACTGTTGTGTGTTTTCCACTGAACTTGAAGGGGTCGAGGCCGAGTTTACGACCCTCCTCGTTCACGTAGGTAATTACATCCAGGCCCAACTCCTTCTTGGCGTAGTTCTCACGAAATTCGATCATTTCCCGAAATTTCCACGTCGTGTCGACGTGCATCAGTTGGAAAGGAGGTTTCGCCGGGTAAAAGGCCTTCAGTGCCAGTTGCACCATGACCGACGAGTCCTTGCCGACCGAATAGAGCATCACGGGGTTCTTAAACTCGGACACGACCTCTCGGATGATGTGGATGCTCTCGGCTTCCAACATCTTCAGGTGAGTCAAGTTGTAGGTGTCAATCTGCGACATTGATGTTTGAGGCTTCGTGTTCATGCGTCGATTGGTTTGGGAAGTGGGTCCAGCTGATTCAGCGGTTGCTATCGATGAGTCATCGTTAGACTAGATGTAGTACATGTCGCCGCCCGCATCGCGAATTTCTCTCGCCAGTTCGGCGAGTGAAATGCTGTTGAGCTTTTCGTTCTGCGATGCGTAAACTCCATTCCATATTTGTAACAAAGCGGCGGTCGTCGCATTCGGCTCGGCGAGCTTGCTTGTCGGGTCAGTATCGCCACCATCGATCACTCGCATCACCTCGCCCAAACTGATCGAAGACGGAGCACGACTAAGTTGATATCCTCCCGCGGCGCCGCGGATGCTGTTGACCAAACCGGCCGTTTTCAGTTGCAGCATGATCTGCACCAGGAAACGTGAGGGGATACCGTTTCGCTCGGTAATTGATTTCAATCGAACCGGTTCTCCGCGACTGTAGTCCATAGCAAGCTCGATCATGGCAATGCAAGCGTACTCAGTCTTGGCGGATATGTTCACAATGACCTCGTTGAGCCTCGACGTGGTACCCCACTTCTGCTCGTGACTGCTATTCCGTCGTTGGTTCATCGAACGAATGAAGGCCGCATTCCGTCTTGGCAGTTCCGCTCCAACGGCCGGATCGTTCGTCTTCTCCAAAGAGGACGGCACGTGTACAGGGCTGACAGCCGATACTGGTGTAACCTTGGTCATGGAGCGGGTTGTAAGGAATGTCCTCCTTCGAAATCAAATTCCAGACCTCCTTCTTGGTCCAGTTCGCCAACGGGCTCACTTTGATCAGATTGAATTTTGCGTCCCAGGCAACGATCGGCGCGCGAGCCCGATCAGCACTCTGGTCACGACGAATCGCGCTCGCCCAGGCGTGCATCCCAACAACCGACTTGCGAAGAACTTTGAGCTTCCGGTCCATGCAGCATTGATCGGGCTGTTTCACATAGAGCGGCCCTCCATGCATCGCCTCGTACTCTTCCACCGTCGTTGTCGGTCGTTTGAACTCGACCTTGATGCCATACCGCTTCAATACACGCTCCCGCAGTTCCAAAGTCTCGGCAAACTGGTAGCCAGTATCCAAGTTGAAAATGGGTGTTTCCGGCGCAATCGTCGATAGCATGTGAATCAATGTCATCCCCTCTGGGCCAAACGCCGTCGCCATCGTGAAGCGGCCTGCAAACCTGGACGTCGCCCATCGAAGGATTTCCTCCGGTGTGGCCGTCTCCAATCGCAGGCTCTCACGCTGCACCTCCTCCTTCAAATCACCGGTGAGAACCAGGGGCGTCGATAAAACGGGGTCCGGGGAGGATGACTCGTGCCCCGCCCCAACAACTCGAAACGGTGCGTTTTTGGGTTCCTGGGCCATCGGGGTGGTCATTTTGTGTGCAGCGAGGTTCATCGGGGCAATTTCCAAGAGGGGTTGGAATCCTACGTATGTTGGTAAACAAAGTCAAGTATGCGAGGTCAGGC
>DUDC01000250.1 GCA_012959465.1 Planctomycetaceae bacterium | reverse complement strand
GCTTTACGAGCCTGGCGCTGCAGATATCGGGACAGCATGTGTTTGGATGGGCCACCGCCAATTTCGATTGGCAGGACGCGCACGTCGTCGTCGCCTGCCGTAATCCGCACGAGACCTGAGGTCAGCGTCAACGCGACGAACGCCACTAACTGACACCAAAAGCGAGGCCGTGAAGTCATCGTCGCACTCCAATGAAGGTCCGTCGCAATAGAGTTAGATCGCATGCAGGCATTGAATCTTGCCCAACTCGGCAGGCAATGTCGAGCGTGGCTCGATGATCCTTTCCTTGACTCATGTAATCCAATATAACCGGGTCTATAGCGTATCCCAACACAAACCACGAGGTAACGCCATGAAGACTTCACTCGTTCAAATATTCTCCGTGCTGATCATCGTGTCTTCGCTGGCCTCATCGGCCCAAGCCCTTCCGCCCTGGAAGCCGAAGTTCAAGGAGATGTTTATCGATGATGGTCCGGAACCTCTGCAAGATGCGTTTGCCAACAAAGTGATTGGCAGTTGCAAAGTGTGCCACGTCGATGGCGAAGAAAAAAAGGTTCGCAATCCGTTCGGCCAAGCGCTCGATCAGCTGATCGACGGAAACGCTGGCGAGCGACTTAAGGCGGCCACGAAAGATGGTGGTGTCGATGCCAAGAAAGCAATGCAGGCAAAAATCGACAAAGAGTTTCTTGTTGCATTAGAAAGCGTCCTCAAACTTCCGTCCGCTTCAGGCAGCGGCACCTATGGCCAACGAATCAAGGCGGGCAAGCTGCCGTTTGTGCCCACTCCGCTTAATGTGTTAACTGAACAAGAGAAAGCCGCCGGCTGGAGACTCCTGTTTGATGGCGTGACAGCGGAAGGATGGAACAGCTGGCGGACGAAAAAGTCACTGGAACTCGGTAAGTGGATCGTCGCGGACGGTGTGCTAACGCTCGAAAAAGGTGGTGGTGACATCTACACGGCCACACCCTTCGAGAACTTCGAACTTGTGCTGGAATGGAAGACCACCGGAAACAGCGGCATCTTAATCCGTGTGGATCCGAAAGCTGGCGGCGCCATCTACAATGTTGCGCCGGAAATGCAAATCGATCGAACGGTAGGCGACAAGGATACGTCCACAGGTGCCCTGTACGATATTTATCCCGTTGGAGGCAAAAACGTGATTCGTCCTGATGGTTGGAACAGTGTACGCATCCGCATGGTGAACGGCGAAGGTACACATTGGTCCAATGGCCACAAGGTCTACTCGTACAAGATCGGCAGTGACGACTGGAACAAGCGGATTGCAAACAGCAAATGGCGCAACAAGAAGGGCTTTGCTGAGACGGTCGCGGGTCACATCGGCTTGCAAGATCACGGCGCGAAAGTGTCGTTCCGCAACATGAAAATCCGTGTACTCAAAAGCGGCGACAAATAACTAAACGGCGTATCACTCATAGCTGAATCTTGTTGTTGCTTTCACAATCAAGCAGAATCAGTATTGGAATCAGAAGACCAGTCAATTTTTCACGGGACGTGGTCAATGATTGGACAAGCCGAATTGAGGATACGGCTAACGACGATTGTGATTGCTATCGCCTTTGCATCACGGACCGGCCAGTCCAAGCATCCATCTGGATCGTCGGCGGAAGCGTCAGGAAAGCGAGTTGCTTGGACGACGTCGCGCATCGTGGGGACGCCCGAACCGCCACTGCCGTATGTCGCCCAGAGTGTTTTCCAAAAACTGCAGTTTGAGCGACCACTTGACGAAGATGAACAGCCGGTAGCTTCATCGAAAGTCGTTCAGAAAAAGCCAAAGAAGAAGACGGACCGAGGTCGCTAGAACAGAGAGATGACTCCTTGACATCAACAGCTACCGAAATGGCACAATTCCGATTGTCTCTCGTCCTGGTCATCGCCTGTTTCCCGGGAAGCCTGGCGTTTGGTAACGAACCGGCTGTTTCGCGAGAGGAGTCGTATGCTGAACTCAAGCCCGCGATACCACGGGTGCGTGCGAGCCAGGACAAACCGAATGGACTGACGGGGCGCGTTGTCACCGGCTACCAAGGATGGTTTCGAGCCGAAGGTGACGGCTCCGGGCTTGGATTCGATCATTATAAGAAGGGCGGGACGTTTGAGCCGGGGAATTGCACCATCGATCTGTGGCCCGATCTGTCCGAGTTCGAGGACGACGAACTCTTTCCCACAACGTTTCGACATAAGGATGGCAGCACGGCTCATGTCTTCAGTTCGATTCATCCGAAGACTATCGATCGACATTTCTCGTGGATGGCCGAGTACGGTGTCGATGGCGCCTTTGTGCAGCGGTTCGGGGTTCATGGTGCAAAACAGCGACGGGACTACCGCAGTCTGAAATTCGAGAATCGAAAGCTCTCATTGTGTCGGGATGCGGCGATCCGACATGGCCGATGCTGGGTGCTGATGTACGACCTTTCCGGTTTGCGTGACGACGATTTCGAACGGCTCGCCGAGGACTGGAAGCAGCTTCGCCGCCGCATGCAACTGGGCACCGACCCGAACGATTCCGCCTATCTGA
>DUDC01000249.1 GCA_012959465.1 Planctomycetaceae bacterium | reverse complement strand
CCACCTGTGTGCGAATCAATGTGCCGCGATCCATCACCTTCGCGACATGCTCAAAGCCTTGGCAAATATTGATGTGATCGACGGCCGTATCAATTGCCGGAAACGTGCTGAGCACTTGATCGGACTTCAGCCCTTTCTTAAATGGAGTGTGTCGTTTCGGGTCAAACGTCTCCGTCGACGCCATGCCGCCGGCCATCCAAATGACGATAAGGGCGTCGGCAGACGCCGGCGGATGCACTAGCGGCTTGTCGTCCGCCCACAGATTGGGCTGGCCCAACAGGCACGTGGCAGTACTTGCTGCAGCCATTTGCTTGAGAAACTGTCGGCGGGCGATTCGCTCGCGACGTTTCTCGTTGCGATTTTCTAACTGATCCACCTGTTTCTCCGCCTTGAGCAGCTCTTATCGAGTCTCATTGGTTGGTAGCTGTCGTCAGTTTAATCTCAGCCATGTCGCCGTCATACTTATTGTAGGCGTTTTCCCACGGTAAAGAACAACACGTTTATCGGATGAATTGAAACTCGGGCAACATAAAAATCGACCACATCAAATCGGCGATCGATTGCGAGGTCGGAGATTGCCCTAGCATCTCTATTGCAAGTTGTTTTTCGCCGGGGCTCGGGTCGCGTGCCAGCGTCGCCTGGAAAATTGTATCGACCAGTGTCTCTCTGTTGGGATGGGCATCAAGCCAGTATTGTCCGCCTTGCTCCAACGCATTGGCGAGCGTCTCGCCGTTCGCCAAATCGATAGCTTCCAAGGTGGTCAATCTGTCCGGCCTGGATGTGACGATCTGGTCGCGATTTGGCCGACCGAGCGCACGCATCAATGCGTTGGCTTTCAATAGGGTTGCCCGCACCATCATGATCGGCGCCCCTTCGGCATGTGACAGGATTGCCGACATCTGTGGTCCAACTTGCGATTGCCAAATGTCCGCATGGTCGACCTCGGCCGCTGCCTGCCAGTTCGTCGATTTGCCAAATTTGCCGCGGTTGTTGGGGGCCTTCGCCGTCCACTCCCAGGTGGCGTTCGTGCCGATCGTTCGCGTCTCCTTCTCGCCGGTGATGAGCCGAAGTTCGAATATCAATCCGGCGGCGTTCGGGGTCGAACCGGCGTTTCGCCCAACAATCAACAGCTCATTCTCGCCCTTCTTGAGAAATGTACGCATGTCGACGGTTTCGACTGTCGACCAATTCGTATCTTTCCCTGCCTGTTTCCCATTCACAATCAACGTGTATTCGTTGTCACATGTGATCGCCGCCACCGCCCGTCCAGGTAATTGATCCAAGGTGAACATATGGCGAAACGTTCGCTGCTCGCCCGCCGCAGCGGAGCGAGCGTTGACAGCGGACCAGATCCATTTCGATGTTGTCGGCGCGTCAACTCGTTGGCCCGGTTGTTTGGCACCACTCATCCGCACGACTGGAGCGTCGAAAGTTGTCGGGGCCGTACCGGTGATCTGCCACATGGCATCCACGAATTGCTCAGCCGTCATTCGTTTCAGCAGTGGACCTCGGTAAACGTAATCCGGGCCCTCTAGCGGCTCCTTCAGTGGCGGAGTTTGGCTCTGGTAAGCTTGCGATGTGCAGATCAACGCGATCGTCCGCTTCAGGTCATAGTCATGGTCGGCCAGGTCGCTTGCCAGGAAGTCGAGTAGATCTTCGCTCCAGGGTTCGGTGTGCATGGCGTCGACTGGGTGCACGATCCCACGACCCATTAATCGGTGCCACAGACGATTGACGACCGTCCGAGTCAGACGTCCGTTGTCGGGATGCGTCATCAGTTCGGCCAGTTGTTTCAGACGTTCCGCTTGCGGCGCTTTCGGATCGACCTGACCGCACTCTGGAAATATCCAGGCGGGAGTCGCGATCGTCTCCAGTGGCTTGCCACAGCGGTGTAGCTGAAGCGAGTGATCTGAGAACACCGCCGCTAGGTTGTAGGTTTCCTCGAGTGTCCAGTGATCGATGAAACTGTCGTGACACGAAGCGCATTTCATGTTGATGCCGAGGAACGCCTGAGTAATATTCTGTGCGAATTGGATCTCAACGGTTTGGCTCGAGTTGACGTTCCCTCGCCATCGGATGCCACGGATGAATCCCTCCGATTCGGCGGTCGGCGCCACCAATTCACGCACGAATTGGTCGTACGGTTTGTTGGTTAGCAGCGCGCCGTACAGCCATTTGCTAATCTGCTTTCGTCCGCCTGTAATAAAACCCGTACCGCCATAATCGTTCCGCAGAAGATCGTTCCAAAACGTCAGCCAGTGTTCGGTGTAGGCGATCTTGTAGTCGAGTGTCGCTTGCCGGGTCGATTCGATTTGAGCGAGCAGTATTGCCACCAGTTTCGAACGCTTTTGAGGGTCTGTGTCCGTGACAAACGCATCGATGCCTTTCGGCTCGGGGAGCAGGCCAATTAGATCGAGATAGACGCGGCGGATGAAAACGTGATCCGATATCTTTGCCGGTGTGGCGATCGTTCGCTCGGCCAGGTAGGCGTCCAGGATTCGGTCGACCGGGTTCGGCCGGCCCTGCGTGGGCGGCGGCAATTTTGGTCGCCGCGGTAGAAGTGGCGGCTCGTAACGATTTTCGGCGAATGTGAATCCCGCTTCCCAAGGAAGTCCCTCATCGATCCATCGTTTCAGCACGTTCCGCTCGATCGCAGAGAGCCGCTTTCGATTGCGGGGCGGCATCTGTTCCTCAGGATCGTTGGATGAAATCAATTCGATGAGACGTGACTCGTCCGCCTTGCCCAATGCGACGACATCCGCATCAAGCAGTAATTCTCGCGTATTGACCGAAAGCCCGCCTTTGGACTCTTTGCCCCCGTGGCACCTCACGCAATGCGTCTTCAATACGGGTACCACATCGTGAGCGAAATCAATCGGCTTTACTGCTTGTCCACTACATGCATCCTGAACCGCCGGGAAAACCGTCAGCAAGAGAATGCAAGCCCTGATTCGTCGACGCTTCATGAAACAACGGTCTCCAGGATTTTCTGATGTGCCAATTCTGATGGGGGACCGAGCGAGTTACGCAGTTCGCAATCGATCTTCACGCGATGATCTCTTTGACCGGACGATGCTCTTCGACGCCCGTCAGACGATAGTCCAGACCCTGGAATCGGTAGGAAAGTCGGCGGTGATCAAAGCCCAATAGATGCAAGATCGTGGCGTTCAAATCATGAACGTGAACGCCATGCGTCTCCCGGTCTACAATATTGTAACACCAATCGTCGGTCTGGCCGTACGAGCTCCCACCGCGTATACCGCCTCCGGCGAGCCAAATCGAAAAACAGCGCGGATGGTGGTCGCGGCCGTACTTGTCTCCGCCGCCCTGCTTGTAGGCAGTTCGTCCGAATTCACCTCCCCACACGACCAGTGTATCCTCCAACAGACCTCGTTGGCGTAGATCTTGGATCAACGCTGCCGAGCCTTGGTCGACTTCCTTGGCGATCAGCGGGTGCCGGCCCGGCAAGTTGCCATGATGGTCCCAACCGCGATGGTAGATTTGCACAAACCGCACGCCCCGTTCGACGAGGCGTCGGGCCAATAGGCAGTTGGCCGCGTGCGTACCCGGCTGTTTCGCATCGGCACCGTACAGATCGAATGTGCTCTCGGGCTCGCTCGACACGTCGGTCAAATCGGGCACCGACATTTGCATTCGATATGCCATCTCGTAGGCAGCAATGCGGGTTTGAATTTCTGGATCCCCAACCTGTGCCTGACGAATTTGATTTAACTCAGCAAGGCGATCAAATAGTCGACGTCGATCTTCGACCGACGCTTTCGTCGGGTCCTTCAGGTAGAGGACGGGATCGCCGATCGATCGCAGTTTGACGCCTTGGTGGTTCGAGGGCAAAAAAGCGCTTCCCCATAATCGTGCGTAGAGAGGTTGAGCTTGCTTGTCTGAGTTTTTGTCGAGCAACACCACGAAGGCAGGTAGGTCGGCGCTTTCACTGCCCAGGCCGTAACTGATCCACGAGCCGAGACATGGGCGACCTGGTTGCTGATGGCCAGTCTGGAAGAACGTGATCGCCGGATCATGGTTGATCGCCTCGGTATACATCGACTTGACGATACAGATGTCGTCGGCGATCTTCCCGTGGTGCGGAAGCAGGTCGCTGATCCACTGTCCGGATTTACCGTATTGTCGAAACTTGACAAACGATTTTGCAATTGGAAATGACTTTTGGCCTGACGTCATCCCTGTAAGCCGCTGTCCTTGCCGAATGGAATCTGGCAATTCTTGGCCGTCGAGTTTGTCTAGCGAGGGTTTGTAGTCGAACGTGTCGATTTGTGATGGCGCGCCGGACTGACAGAGGTAGATAACTCGCTTGGCCTTCGCCGGAAAATGTGTTGGTCCAGGTTGTCCCGGTGCGAAGCCTGGGCCATTATTCGATGCCAACGTCCTCTCATCAGCTGACGACGCCTTGTTCAATAGCCCGGTGAGCGCAATTGCGCCAATGCCACGCAGGCTGTGTCCGAAGAAATGCCGACGATTTGCTCGCAAGCCCTCTTCGATCAGGGCGTCCTTCAGGTCGGTTTCTCGCATGATCTAGCCTTTGGTAATGAACTCGCTAAGGTTGAGAAAGATCCGGCCAATCGTGGCCCAGGCGGCTCGTTCGGCTAAATTACCTTCCGCAACGCTCGACTCCCCGACGGAGAGCAAGTCGATGGCTTGCTGTTCGTTGTTGCGGTACTGGTCGCGCCGCTCTGCAAGTGTCTCTAGGAAGAGTTTTATCTCGGATTCCTGAGGGCGTCGCGCTAGGGCTGCCTGGAAACCATAGATGACGCGTTCGCGGTCCGTCTTGGCATGTTGGAACATCCGCTCGCCCAAATGGCGTGCTGCTTCCACGTATTGTGGATCGTTCAACAGTACGAACGCTTGCAATGGTGTGTTGGTGCGGGAGCGACGTACAACACAGTACTCACGTTCCGGCGCGTCGAACGCCGCCATCGACGGTGGCGGCACGGTCCGTTTCCAAAATGTATAGAGGCTGCGCCGATAGAGTTTCCCGCCTGTATCCTGCTTGTAAACTCGCGAGTAACCCGGTCGGTTGTTGATCTCCTGCCACAAGCCAGAGGGATGGTATGGGAAGACGCTCGGCCCACCAACGTCGCGTTGCAGTAAAGCACTTACGGCGATGGCCGAATCGCGAATGGCCTCGGCGTCCAGGCGCAACCGTGGTCCCCGCGCCAGCCAACGGTTCGTGGGATCGCGTGCCAACTGCTCTGGTGTCACCGAAGAACTTTGCCGGTACGTCTGCGACAGTACGATCTGTTTGAGTAGCGCTTTGACGTCCCAACCCGATTCCATGAAATCGACCGCCAGCCAATCCAGTAGCTCGGGGTGGCTCGGGAAAGCTCCTTGCGTGCCAAAATCTCCGCTCGTTTCGACCATGCCGATGCCAAAGATCTGTTGCCAAATTCGATTCACTGTCACTCGCGCCGTTAGTGGGTTTTTGACGGAGGTAATCCAGCGGGCCAGAGCGAGTCGATTTTGCGGCGTGTCTTGAGGTAGAGTCGGAAACGCCTGTGGTATGTCTGCTTCGACCTCTTCACCCGGTTGATCGTACTGCCCTCGATGAAGGACGTGAGTCTTGCGCGGTTTCGGCAGCTCGCTCATAACCATCGTAGCCGGGACCGCAGTCACCGATTCAAGTAGAGCAGCCGACGAATTCCAGTCCGTGACCAACGCTTTCATTTTGTCATTGCCGTACGCTTTGGCTAATGCCATCGTCAGCTGGACTGTCTCAGTGCCGCTCCGTTGTTCTGTAGGCACCGAAACCAATTGCCTGAGCCGAGTCGGCAACGATACCGTCGGCTTGTCGGAGTAGCTTATTCGGAAGCGTCCGATCTGGTGGCTGCCGCCCCATTCATGGACGACTCTTATCTTGAGTCGTACCGCAGCTGAAACTTCTACGGGGGCCTTCAAGACAAAATAGGCCGACCGGTTCTCGCGCTTAGTATTTCCGTCGACTGCCCAACCTTGCCGACCGAACTTACCGTCGATTGCCTGCTCGACCGGGTAACCGTTCTGCGAGTAATCGGCGACTGCCGTCGACAACTCAATCTTTTTGAACGGTCCGTTCTTGTTGTCAGCTGACAACACCTCGAATTCCGAAAGCACAAAATTCGCGTTTGGCGCCCGACCCGTTCCGCCGCCAACAAACGAAGCATCGGTCAGCGCCTCGATACGAACAGCGACGACTCTTCCGGCTGGCATCCACTCGTACTCATAGACGTCCGTCGCTGGATTCTTACCGCTGGCGAGAATACTCCCGTCCTCTTGTCTAATCAACGTCGCGCCGCCCAGTGATCGCACATCTTCTGGAGTCGTCGAATGCCACGTCTGTTTCGCGGCGGCTCTGGCTCGATCTTCCCAATCTGCGAAGTTTACGCCAGTGTCGTTCAATAACCGCTCCAGCCGTTTCTCCAACTGGACGACCGACGCCTTGGCAGCCGTACGTTGCTTGTTCTGCAACGGTGAAGCGATTTTTAGTTTCGGGTTGAATCCCCGCAAGCCTTGCTCCGGTACTTGGTTAAAGTAGGCGAAGAACTGGTAGAATTCACGTTGACTTATCGGGTCGTACTTGTGGTCGTGACAACGAGCGCATCCGATGGTCAGGCCAAGCCAAACTTTTGACGTGGTCACTACTCGATCGATGACGTACTCCGTCCGGTACTCTTCGTCGATCACTCCGCCCTCGATCGTGATCGGATGGTTGCGGTTGAACGCGGTCGCCAACCGTTGATGGTCGGTGGCGTTAGGCAGTAAGTCTCCCGCCAATTGTTCCATCGTAAACTGGTCAAACGGCATATTGGAATTGAATGCGTGGATGACCCAGTCCCGCCAAACCCATTGTTCGCGTTCCAGGTCGTATTGGTAACCGTTTGTGTCTGCATAGCGGGCGGCGTCGAGCCAAAATCGCGCTCGATGTTCTCCGTAGTGCGTCGAGGCCAGCAGGCGATCGATCACGGTTTCATAAGCGTCATCCGATTTGTCCTTCACGAAGTCGTCGGCCTCCTCGATGGATGGCGGCAGACCGATAAGGTCTAGAGACAAACGACGAATCAGTGTGCGGCGACCTGCTGCCGCGTTTGCCGAGATTCGTTCGTGTTGATGACGTGCCCACACCAATCGATCGATCGGTTGTTGCGTCCAACGAGGCTCTTTGACTTGCGGCAGGGCGGGACGCTTAGGGACGACGAACGACCAGTGGTCGGCGAAGGGCGCACCCGCATCAATCCACTGTCGAAGCAGTTCGATCTGCTCTTTCCTGAGAGGCTTGTTTTTGCTCGCATCCGGCGGCGGCATGATCTTGTCTGGATCGTCTGAGGAAATTCGTTCGATCAGGAGACTCTTCTCGGCGGCGCCGGGGACGATTGCCGATTCAACTGCCACGTCGCGGTGATCCAATCGCAAATCCGCTTTCCGTTGTGCGGCGTCTGGCCCGTGACACGCATAACAGTGATTCGCCAGAATTGGCCGAATGTCGCGTCCATAGTCGACCTCCGCGAAAGCCGAATACGACCAGAACACGATCGTCGAAAATATCGCGGCCCGCAATAAAAACATCACTCGTCCTCGCTATTGACAATCTCCACCGGGCTTGTGCCGGTGGGGTTAATCCGACAAAGCCGACTAAATAAACAAGCCCCTGGCAAGGTTCCGATCACAGCAACACCTCGTCGACAATTTTTCCATGGACGTCGGTCAACGTGACGTCGCGGCCACCGAAACGAAAGCTCAGTGACTCATGATTGACCCCCAATTGCCTCAAGATGGTAGCGTGAATGTCATGGATCGATAGTGGATTCTCGACGACCGAGTTGCCAAACTCATCGGTTTTTCCAAAACTGACTCCACCCCGAAAACCGCCGCCGGCCACAAACAGACAATAGCCGTTGACGTGATGGTCCCTGCCGCACGTTGGCGTAACCTTGGGTGTGTGGGGAGTACGGCCCATTTCTCCAGCCCAGACAACGATGGTCTCTTCAAGCATACCTCGTTGTTTGAGATCCTTGATCAACGCTGCCACCGCTTGGTCAGTAATCATGGCATTCTCTTCATGGTACTTTTTGAGATTGCCGTGTTGGTCCCAGGGCGAATTATTTGCATGAGTTAGCGGGCATGTGATCTCCACAAAACGGACGCCCGCCTCGACAAGCCGTCGCGCTCGTAGGCACTGCAAGCCGTAGTATTTCTTGAAGTCGTTCTTACTGTCCACGCCGTACATTGACTGTGTCGCAACCGTTTCGCGGTTGATATCTGCAACATTCGGTATGGCCGATTGCATCGCAAACGCCGTCTCGTAGTTCTTGATCGCGGACTCGATCAATGCGGCATCGCCAGATTTTTCGGCAAAGTCTCGATCCTGTTCCGCAAGTAGCAAGAGCTTGCGTCGTTGGATCGCTTCGGCATCCGCGGGAACGATGTTGTCGACGGGCACGCCCTTGGCCCGCAACATCGTCGCGGCATGATTGGCGGGTAGAAACGAGCTGCCAAAATTCTCAAATCCACCGTTGGGGATCCAGTCGTTGTTCAACAACACGTAGCCTGGCAGAGACTGATTCTCCGTTCCCAAGCCATAGGAGACCCACGACCCCAAACTGGGTGCTCGGCCAGTTTCACGACCGGTATGCAACAACAGCGCTTGCTGGCCGTGGAGCGGTTGTTTGCCAACCAGCGAACGGAAGACGCACAGATCGTCGGCACACGTCGCGAGCTGAGGCAACAACTCACTGACGCGTAGACCGCTCTGGCCTCGTTGACGAAATTCCCAAGGGCTACCCAGCCAAACACGGCCGGCGGTACTCTGTGACAACTTCGAGACAGCATTCGGGCCAATGGTCTTGCCCTGGTGCCTTGCCAATTGCGGTTTGTAGTCGAACGTGTCCACGTGGCTCGGCCCGCCATCCATGAAACAGAAGATGACGTGCTTGGCGCGGGCCGGGAATCGTTGCGATCCAACGGCTGCCCCGTACGCCGGGTCACTCATCAACCCCGCCAGAGCGAGCAAACCGAATCCATTCGAGCTGGATTTGAGCAGATCGCGCCGAGTAAGAACGAGCGGATTGGCTGATGTTGAGTTCATTGTGCGACTAGCGAATGTAGATAAATTCTTTCGTATTGAAAATGGAATGAGCCATTTCCTTCCAGACCGTGGGCTCGTCCAGGGCCGTGTCGGGATCAAGTCGGGCCAGAGCGGCGATTTGGTCGAACGCCTCCCGCCACCTGTTCGACTCGTGGTCGAGTGGTGGGCGGCCATAGGCTGCATGAAAGATTAAAGTCAATCGTCCGGGTAGATCCAAGTCACTTCTGCGGGAGATCCGTTCACCCCAACGAGTCGCTTGGTCAACGATGAAGGGATCGTTGAGTAGTGCGAGCGATTGCGAAGGTGTGCTGGTCATGTCGCGACGGCCTGTTGGGATTTTCGGATCGGGTTGATTGAACGTGGCCAGCAAACGGGGCGGTTCCATAATTGTAACCTTCGTGTAGATCGACCGCCGACCGTGTCCGTCCAAAGGGCCTGAGAAGAGTCGTTTTTTCCCGTCCTCGTTCGCGCGAGGCGGGTTGATCGGCCGGCCTCCGATCTGATGGTCGAGCGTTCCGGAGACCGACAATATTGCGTCCCGGATCGCTTCCCCTTCCAATCGTCGCACAGCATAGTGATGTAGCAGGCGGTTTGTCGGGTCCAATTCCCGAGCGGCGGCAGTCACCTTGTCCGACTGCTGCCACGTTTCGCTCATCACAATTTCGCGAACGAGCGCCTTCGGCGACCACCCCCAGCCTCCTTGCGATGGAGCTCTCGTAAATCTCCAGGAGAGATAGTCGAGCAATTCAGGGTGGCTTGGAGCGCTGCCCAAATGGCCGAAGTCGTTGGAGGTCTGTACGATCGCGCTGCCGAACAACCATTGCCACGTTCGATTGACAAAGACTCGTGCTGTCAGTGGGTTCTGTGGGTCGGCGATCATTTCGGCTAACTCTTGTCGGCCGCTCTGGTCGTCCGGAACTTTCGGCTGATCGGCGTAGAGGACATCGAGATAACGCCGCGGTATCGCATCGCCCAAATCGTCGTAGTCGCCACGGACGTTCAACCGGTAGTTGAATCCCGCGTCGAGGTCACGCATTCCATTGATCGTCCAGGGAGTCTTGAGCCTCTCTTCGGTGTGTCGATACTGTTGAACGAGGTGGTTGATTGCCTTTTCATTTTCTGATCCACCTGGCTGAATGGCGTTCGTCAACAGACGTTCGTCCAGCAACCATTGAACGAGCTCCAATTGAGAATCGGTCGCGCAGTCCTCAGCCCAAGCCGTGATCGCCTGGCCAAGCCAAGCGGAATACGCCCCGCACAATTCGTCCAACGATTCCGGCGTACGGGTTTTGAGTAGCGAGTCAAATGGTTTCAATTCATTCAGCGGCGTATGCCCGGCCTCGTGAAAGACCGCTTGCGTCAGCCCGAACCAGCTTCTCGGGTCGGCGATTTGTTCATCGCTACAGACGCCACCGAGACCGACGCGAGGAGGGAAATTCGGGTTACTCGTTTTGGTGGCGAATTCAAGATAGACGCGGTGTCTTGTCTGATTGTGGTGTGTCGTCAGAAGCGTCCAGTGGGGGCGATCGTTGGCAAGGAACTTCTGTTTTTCGGTCAGAAACGCGTTGTCGAATACGGTTCGATGCGCGGCGAAATCTCCTCCGCAGCCGAGGAAACTGATGTGACCGTTCTTGAATGCACTTGTGTAGGGAGTTCGCACGGCGCCGTTCAGACGGGGCGACAGGGCATACGTGAACAATCCTCCGGCAAGGATTTGGTCAACCGCACGATTGCCGTTCAAGGATACAACAAAGTCGCCTCGCGCTGTGATCTCACGTAAGCCGACGCCGTCGACGGACCAACCGTCCGGGATGCCCTCACGAAAGTCGATCGTGAAACGAAAATGAGTTGCATTTTCCGATCGGCGTTTGGCTAACTCTCGCTGATACTCCGCGACCTCTTCTCGCCACTTCGATGCGATGGTCGACTCTTCTCTGTTGGTGACGTGGCACCACAGCCTCAGTGGGTCTTCGTACGGAATCTTCTCTTGTTTTCGGCGTTTATCGATCGCTCGATACCAAGCCGTGTCGATTGGACCGACGGCCTGAGCGACTTGTTGCAAGTGTTGATTGACTTGGTTTGCTTCAAGGGCCCAATTGGCTGCGATCAGCGGTCGCAAGTGACGCTTGATCTCTTTTAACTCGGCGATCACCACGGCATTCCGCTGGGGCAGGTCGGCAGTGTTCGTCACCCATCGAGAGCTCATGAACATACCGCCCAAGGCGTAGTACTCATCTTGTGCGACCGGATCTAGTTTGTGGTCGTGGCAACGCGCACAAGCGATGGTCGTCGCCTGGAACGCTTTGGAAAACGCGTCGATCTTGTTGTCAAGCATCTCCTGATGAATCCCGTTGAATTCCGAGCTGTCTCCGTGTCGCTTCTCGCCGAGTTGATAGAACATGGTTCCCAGTACCGATTCGTTGATCCCTTCGTGCTGGTTGATCCGGGGTGTTGTCAGCAGGTCACCGGCGATCTGTTCCAGAACCATTTGATCGAACGGCAGGTCTTGGTTGAAGGCTCGCACTAAATAGTCGCGGTACCGCCACGCGCCCTTGGCGGGAATATCCCACTCATAGCCGTACGTGTCTGCGTAGCGAACGACGTCCATCCAATGCCGCGCCCATCGTTCACCGAAATGGGGCGAGGAGAGCATTTCGTCGACTAATCGATGATGCGCCAGGGGAGAATTGTCTCGCGCGAACGCGTTGACGCGGTCGGGGTCGGGTGGAAGGCCGAGTAGAGTGTAGCTCAACCTTCTGGCCAGCGTACGGCGGTCGGCCGCTGGGGCCGGGGAGAGGTCATGTTTTGCCAGCCGACTCTGGATGTAGCGATCGATCGGTTGTTCAGCCCCGGCGGCCACCGGCACACTTGGCTGGGACACCGATCGGAGACTCCACCACTTGCCTCTTTGCGTTACGGTCGCTTGCCAGGTCTCCCTGGCGATGGTCTCGGTATCGGGCGGAGTTTTTCGTGGATCGCGTGCTCCCTCAAGGATCCACTTTTCAAAATCTCTCACAACAGAGTCTGGCAGCTTCTTGTCGGGGGGCATTTTGAACGTCTCATGTCGCAGCGCATCCAACAGCAGGCTCTCGGTGAGATTGCCTGGAACGACTGCGGCACCGGAGTCGCCTCCTGTGAGTAGCCCGTCCCGCCAGTCCAACTGCAGCCCGCCTTTCGGTGGATCGACGGCGTGCGAATGGCACTTGTAACAATGGAGGACCAAGATGGGCCGGATCTTCGACTCGAAGAACGAGTCATCGCTCGCCACTAATTCTCGCGTCGGGTTGTTGTTGACCGCCATGCTGGCGATTGTCGCCAATAGGACGATCAGGTTTCGTCGGCCCGACGTCATGATGGTTGTCCTGTGTGACTGCCGCATCCCTAGACCAGACGGATAGTCGATCGAGTTAGAGAGGGCACCAGTGAATCCTAATGGCTCATGATAACCGAAATTATCTTCTCGATCATGATTGTAGTCCGTTCCGAGCAGTTAGATCCGGTCGGACCGTGTCATCCTTGCCGGTTCGCTTTATCGTCGTCGGTGGGATGCGTCTGCAACACGACCATTTCCTGGTATCTACCGCCCGAAGCCATTAGCTCCTCGTGAGTACCGATCTCCACGATTCGAGCACCGTCGAGGACGACGATTCGGTCGGCTCGAGTGATGGTGCTCAATCGATGAGCGATAACGAACGACGTACGGTCCACCATCAACGAGGTCAAGCTGGCTTGGATCAATCGCTCGCTCTCGGTGTCGAGGTTGCTGGTGGCCTCGTCGAGGATCAAAATCTTGGGATTGGCAAGCACGGCCCGGGCGATGGCGATACGTTGTCGTTGTCCACCGCTCAGCTTGACCCCTCGTTCGCCGATCACCGTATCGTAACCCTGAGGCAATTGAGTAATGAATTCAGCCGCGCTGGCGATTTCGGCGGCGCGTTGGATTTGGTCTTGATCGGCGTGTCGATTGCCGTATCCGATATTAGCGGCAACGGATCCGTCGAAAAGGAACACGTCTTGTTCGACGATTCCAATCAGAGTTCGATAATTTTCTGCATCGATATCGCGAAGGTCACGTCCGTCGAGCAGAATGTTTCCTTCGCTCGGATCGTAGAACCGAGCGACGAGATTACAAAGAGTCGTTTTGCCTGCGCCACTGGGCCCTACCAGGGCAATCGTCTCGCCAGGTTGGACGTCAAGCGATACGTCGATCAGTGCGTCTTTGTCGCCGCTCGGGTAACAGAACCGCACGTTTTCGAAAGTGAGTCGGCCGACCGTGTAGACTTCGGCGACCCTGCATTGCGGCTTGTCACTAAGCATTTCTCGCGGTTCGTTCAATAAGTCTAGCACTCGGTCCAATCCAGAGAGGCTGTTTTGAAAGGACGCCGCACTTTGAGCCAGGACGGCAATCGGTCCGAGCAGCATCAGCATGTAGACGAGGAACATTGTCAGATCGCCGAGTGTCATGTGTCCCTCGACCACTTGCCAGCCTCCGTACAGCAGCAATGCTGACGAGGCGAGTGGCATGACGGTCTCCCATACCAATTCGATCGTGCGTGTCCACCACCAGGCAAAAATTTCCTGTCGGCCCAGCACGTGGTTACCGCGGAGGATGCGATTCGTTTCAGCTCGTTGGCGGCTGAAGGCGCGGACGACTCGCATGCCGCCGAACGATTCGGTTGCCAGGGCATCGACCTCTTCGCGTTGCGCCCGCACGCGCCGGTGTTGCGGACGAATCTTGCTGATCCAAGTGCGGTGCGTGAAGTAGACGACGGGAAGGATGCCAAGAGCGACCAGCAGCAATCGCCAATCCACCCAGGCTAGCACCAACACGCTACCGGTCAGTTGTATGACAGCGCGCCAGGGGTTGTAGAGCATGCCGAACACCAGGTCGCCGACGCTACCGGCATCCTGTCGAAGAACACTGGCGGCCCCGCCGGACTTCATTTCCTGAACACGGTGAAGTGGCAGTCGCATGACATGGGCGAAGACTTTTTTCCTGACCGAGATCTGGATCAGTTTGGTGACGCGGGTGGCGTGCCAGCGGCCCCAGATATGTAATCCAGTGTTGATGAACGAGATGGCGAGTACGCCGCCCGTGATAGCGACCAGTAGTGGCCACGGTTCCCTGGGCACCCAAGCGGGGAGACTGGCCGGGATTGGTTCATCGCCGATCACATAATCGACGACAAATTTTGTGGCGACGGGGGGGATTAGCGCCAGGATGGTCGCTACGGACAGCGTGCCGAGTGAAAACGCGACTGACAGGCGATGACCGCGGAGCAGAACGATGAAGTCTCGCACGAGGTTCCAGGCTGACCGATCCCGCGCCTTCTTTTCGTGTTTACTTCGACCTCCATGCGGGCGCTGAGAGAAATTCGAGTCACTTTCCCGCTTAATTTCTTCAAAGCGGGCTCGACTCGACGGCAGGCGGTTGGACATAGGCGGTATAATCTCGACAAAATCGGGGCAATTCCGCAATTATACGCCAATGTGGACGAGGGTAGGATGGTAGACAGTTGCTGCCGATGGTCATCGATCCGTAACCCGACGCGTAAGCGAGGGCAGAATGAACTGGCAGTGTTCCCGGGCCCTCGACACGTACGTCGAATTTTACTTGTTTTGGCTAATCGACTCCCCGGCATCCGTTCTCGGAACCCACTTTGCAAGCACTGGCCATTCCCGTAGAATTTCCAAATTGGTTACCCGGCCTCGACGTCGGAAATCAACCCCGCACCCCTAGCTCAATTGGATAGAGCATCGGTCTACGGAACCGAAGGTTGGGCGTTCGAATCGCCCGGGGTGTACTTTTTCTAAAGCGAATCGAGTACTGCCTTTAGCTTGCGAAGCTCCTCGGTATAAAGCCGGGGAGCCCCGGCAAGTCCCCCCACTAATCCCCCCACTAATGCAGGTGAAACGGTAGTAGGGGCCAGCTTTCCGCGGACTTCCCTGGCTGCGGACTGGGCAGATCGGATCGCACCGTAGAACTTCTCGGTCGTCGCGAACACGAAGAGCACGTGCTCGGGCGGCTCCTCGAGCGTCTTC
>DUDC01000248.1:36772-79251 GCA_012959465.1 Planctomycetaceae bacterium | reverse complement strand
ACAAGCCATTCCAACTTCGTTAGTATTTCTGTTGTTGCCGATTCGCCGTAAACTCAGAAGAGGCTAGTCATGTTCGTTACGCCGCCTCGATTACATCGACGCGAGTTCTTGACCGCGTCCACAGTCGGACTCTTGTCGGCTAGCGCATCCGTTGCACCTCTGGTTGCTAGTGCGGAGCCAACATCAAAGGGCCGAGCGAAATCGACGATTCTGTTCTTCCTTTGTGGCGGCGCTTCGCACATTGACACTTGGGACATGAAGCCCGATGCTCCGCTCGCGTATCGCGGACCATTTCAGTCGATCGCAACAACCGCGCCCGACATCCGCCTGTGCGAACACCTTCCAATGATGGCGAAACAGGCTGAGCATATCGCGATTGTACGATCGGTCACCGACTATGGTCGTGCCACAGGCGATCACCACGCGGGCTACTATTACAACTTGACCGGGCGACCGCCCGACATCACATTTCGAACTCAAGGTAACGACCGCCGGCCTCAACCGGACGATTGGCCATTCTTGGGCAGTATTATCGGCTCACAACAGCCACCCCATCCCAGCTTGCCGCAGATCATATCGCTTCCACACAAGCCGAGCAAAGCGCCGTACACGCGGCCTGGTCAATTTGCTGGACGATTGGGTTTTCAGCACGATCCGTTTTACCTGAAAAACGACCCAGAAAATCCACTGCAATTTCTTGCGCCGAGCCTATCAATTGCTGACGGAATGACGGCCAGCCGTTTGGAGGGACGGAAATCGTTACTAGCGCAACTCGATTCTGTCCGGCGACGCGCCGACAATGATCCCGGCTACCTACGTTTGGGATATCAGCAGCAAAAAGCGTTTGAGTTGTTGACTTCAGGAACGACGGCAGACGCTTTTCGTTTGGAAGACGAACCCGAGAAGACACGCGAAAGGTACGGTGAGACCATCAATGGACTGAGTCTATTGATGGCTCGGCGATTGGTAGAGGCCGGCGTTCCTTTCGTTACGGTATTCTGGAAAGAACATGAAGGACTCAAGGCAAAATGCAAGAGTGCAGGAGGATGGGATACTCATGGCAACAACTTCAATTGTCTCCAGCACAATCTGTTGCCGGAATTTGATCGAGCCTACTCGGCTCTTATCGAGGATCTATCGGATCGTGGCCTGCTCGATGAGACGTTGGTCATGGTGACTAGCGAAATGGGGCGACGTCCGAAGATCGGTGACCCTCGGTCCGGTGGTGTTGCTGGTGCGGGCCGAGACCATTGGACAAAGAGCATGAGTGTTCTTTTGGCTGGGGGAGGGATTCGAGGCGGTCAAGTCTACGGTTCGACCGACAAATTCGGAGAAGAGCCAAAGGACAATCCAGTCGGCCCGGAAGACATCGCCCAAACCGTCTATGCGGCGAGGGGAATTGAATCGGTCCAGATTCGCGACACGCAGGGCCGTCCATTTAACTTGCTAGACGAAGGTCACGCTTTGGACCAGTTGTTTGGCTAGTCAGCCCTACGGTTGGTGGTTGCGGTCAATTCGACGACGAGAGTTGCGGAAAATCTCCGGAATCTACTTGCGAATCAGTAGTGAGAAGGGCCAGCCCCAGAGTCGTTTTTCACTTAAAGGCGCGAGGATCTTTTTTGACCAACGCACTCCGTAGACCACCGCCCCGCCGAACATCGAGGTGGTAACCACCATCAACGACACGGCGGCCCATCGTCGAAACCCGGCCGTATCCGTCGTGGCTTCGGGCAGACCCAGCCAGTAATCCCACAGGAAATGGATGACCATCGAAGATGCCAAACAGCCGGGCAATAGGATGGCCCATATTCGTAGCCGTTTTGGAAATCTCGCCAGTCCCAATCCGAATCCACCCAGGCCGCCGAGCAACAGATGCAAGAACAGCCGGACGGCCTCGGGACCAATTTGCCGAGCGCCGCTCGGTGCCAGACCGATGTAGAATCTGGATTCCTCGATCGCAAAACCCAAGCCGGCAAAGGCCCCATAGATTAGCCCATCCAACGGATCATTGAATTCTGAGCGAAAAAGCAAGGCAATGGCCAGAACGATAGTGAATTTGACCGCCTCCTCCAACACTCCGGCAATTGCCGCCTGCGCGAACGTCTGGTCATTCGAACCCAGCCATTGAATGATAGAGTCCTCCACGCCCCCGACCATCCAACTTGCACCGCCGCCCAAAACAACGGCCAACAGCAGCAAGTACCAGGGCTCTCGGTCGTACATGTCGTAGCGATAGACCATCACCGCCAAACCGTATGCACAAACGAGCATGAGAAGAAAAACAGGCATAATTGAGCGTTCGCCGTGCCGTGGACAAGACCGTCCGATGACTGGTGATTGTGACGTTTCTCATCGCCTCGCACTAGCGGAATTTCAAAAAATCCGTGATGCGAGAGTAGGTCACTTGCGCCGAAAGTGACCAGCCTCACGCGACGGCATCACGATGGTGAGATCCTGTTTGGCTAACAGGTGCTAGCCGACTAAGGCCTTCGGTTCAAATCGTCGACCGACTGGCTTGCGCTTACTTGTATTCGCTGTCACCTCGACTGACCTCTGCCCGATCGATGAGGCCATGAATGCGAACCGGCTGTCCCACGGCCATTTGAGGCCGGTGGCCAGCGCATCTATAATCCCCGAACCACTCCCTCACCATCGAGGATTCAACATGCACCACGCTCACCAGTCACTCGCTTCCGTTACCGTATTGACTCTTTGCCTGACGGTACAAGTCATCGGTCAAGAGGACAGAAAGATCCTCAATGAATATCGCAACGCGGCGATGATGTCAGGAGACGTTGCGTTGGGTAAGGTCGTTTTCGAGTCGAAGGAAGGTGCGTGCAAGAAGTGCCATGCGGTTTCCGGCAAGGAACGGCTGGCCGGTCCGAACCTGGCTGTGATAGGTGACAAGTACACGCGTGAACAGCTCATCCAATCCGTGCTTGAACCGAACGCGGGCATTCACCCCGACTATGCCTCGCTTGTCGTGATCACAACCGACGGTAAGACTCATACAGGTGTGTTGCGTCGCAGGACCGACAGCGAGATCGAGTTAATTGATGCAGAAGGCAAGCTTTTGCGGATTCCGCTCGGTGATGTGGAAGAGCAAAAGCGTGGCAAGACGTCGTTGATGCCAACGGGTCTGTACAAGACGGTGACAGCCGACCAATTTGCCAACATGATTGCCTACCTCTTAACTCTCAAGCAGAAGGAGGGCGAAGCCCACCCCGGGCTTCCTGTCGAGATTCGACACACGACGAAGCCAGTCCAACTGGTTCCACTGCACTCCGAGGAAATGCGTTTTGACCATCCGGTATGGATCGTTGCGAAACCAGGAACGAACAGTACATTTCTTGTTGTCGAACAACAAACGTGCAAGGTCTGGCAGCTTGAGAAAAATCAACACGGTGATCAGAAATCACTGTTCGCCGATCTTAGTCACGAATCGATTTCAGGAAAATTCGAAGGCGTAATGTGCCTCGCCTTTCATCCGGAATTCTTGAAGAACGGGAAATACTACTTGAATTATCACGTTCGGGAAGAGGGAGTTTTCTCGCCCGTGATCGTGGAGCGGCAAGCAACAAAGGACTTGAGTCGTGATCTTGGCCGTGCCTCAAGGCGTCTGCTGCGAATCAAGCAACGCACGGATCTGCATTGGGGTGGCATGTTAGCGTTCGGGCCAGATGGCTACTTGTACATAGGCGCAGGTGATGGCGGTCCGCAAGAAGACCCGGATGGTCATGGCCAGGATTTGAGTATCTTCCTGGGCAAGATATTGAGGATCGATGTTGACCACGCTACCAGCGAAAAACCATACGCTATCCCCGATACCAATCCCTTCAAGAAGACCGCTGGGGATGTGCGTCCGGAGATCTGGGCGTACGGATTTCGAATGCCGTGGCGGTTCAGTTGGGATTCCAAAACCAAAGATCTGTGGGTTGGTGACATCGGCCAAAACCTGTTTGAAGAGGTTTCGATCGCGCGGGTTGGAGAAAACCACGGCTGGAATGTCTTCGAGGGCTTCACGCCATTTTCGAATCAATATCGCCGCAGCGACGACGATGTGACCTTCACACCTCCTGTCGTTTCGTATCGCCGAAAGCTGGGTGTTTCGGTAACAGGGGGTTATGTCTATCGCGGCACACGCAGCCCGACGTTTGTCGGGGCGTATATCTTTAGTGATTTTGAATCCAAGAGAATCTGGGCGATGACACAATCCAATCGAAAACTCGTGAAGATCCGGCAGATTGGCAGCTGCCCCGAAAAACCTGCTTCGTTCGGTATCGACTCCGAGGGGGAACTGTTCATCGTCGGTTACCAGGGCACGATCTTCCGAATCGTGCTCGATGATGCCATCTTCGAGTAAATAGTTTTTTGTTTGGCGACATTCAAAAGAGGCAACCAATGAACGGCCTGATCCCGCGATCCAACTCATCAGCCATTATCGTTTACTGTACATTGACGGCATTTAGCGTTCTGGCCTGGGCCGATCCGCCTAAACGGCCGGTTCAAGTTCGACTTCGCGACAATGGGCCTATGGCGGCACGTGTGCGAATCTTGGCAAGTGATGGCGTGGAGTATGCACCGGAGCGGACGATTCTCCGCAAAACGAAGCGGGGCGAGTCCTACTTCTACGCCGATGATTCGTTTGAGATTCATCTTCCGTCGGGACCGGCACGCGTCTACGTCTCAAACGGATTAGAGTATGTTCCTCAGTCCGTCCAATTGGACGTCGGAACCGAATCCAAACTCACGGTCAATTTGAAGCGGTGGATCAATCTGGAGCCGCGGGGTTGGTACTCGGGCGATTCGCACGTGCATCTGCATACGGGTGGTCCGTATGCCGTCACCGTTGCTGACGCGTTGGTAGCGGCCCGAGCCGAAGGCCTCAACTTCGTCAACCTCTGTGTCTCTAATAACGTTGGTGATGACATTCGCGACGCGGATTTGATCACCGGGAAGCCGCATGCTCTCTCAACGAAAAAACAACTCTTGGTTTTCGGTGAGGAAATGCGAAGTTCGATTTATGGACATATGCAGTTCTTCGGAATCAAAAAGCTGGTCGAACCACAATACACCGGCTTTGATGACACACCGAATCGCAATGACTTCCCAGCAAACTACCAGATGGCCGCCGAAGCTTGCCGACAGGGAGGGCTGGTGACGTACGGCCATCCGATGTTTGCTGGTCAACCCTTACCATTCGGCGAAGATCAGACGGCCGGGAATGCTGCTGCACGCGAGTTGCCCGTTGACGCGATGCTGGACGTCGTGCAAGCGGTCGACCTGATGTGCTACAACAGCGATGAGGACCTATCGGCCCAGTTGTGGTATCGACTGCTCAATTGTGGTCTGAGATTGTCGGCGTGCGTCGGAACGGATGCTCTGCTCGATCGATCTACCGATCCAATGGGTGGCTGCCGAGTCTACGTGCGATTGGATGGCTCACTCACGATGGACAAGTGGTTGTCGGCCTTGGCAAAGGGGAGGACATTTGTCACCAATGGCCCCGTTCTTCGACTCTTGGTCGCTGGTCGAGAACCGGGTGAGACAGTCTCACTTGACCGCCCTGGTCATCTGCAAGTCGATGTCCAAGCCGAAAGCCACTTGCCGTTCAATCGCATCGAAGTGATCGTTAACGGCAAGGTGGCATCCGAGAAGGTCGTGTCACGCGACGCGGGTTCGACCCAGGTTCAGGTCCAGCGATTTGAAGTGAACATCCCGATTGAACGAAGCAGCTGGATAGCGCTGCGAGTCCGTGGTGCGGATCACCCGAACGTGATCGATGGTCCGGTGTGGGCGCATACTAGTCCCGTGTACGTACACGTCAATCGTCAGCCGATTCGAAACGCCGAGGACGCCCAGTATTTCGTCGATTGGATCGGTCGGCTGTTGCGAGTCGTTGCAGCGCGAAACCGCTATGCTAATGTCGAGGAGCGTCAGCAAGTTGAAGCGATTTTTCGACGCGCCCAAGATCAATTCCGCCGAAGGGCTGAGTAGTCATGCGTCGGCCGCGTTCGCGGCCATATCACGCGGCTGAATACGGCACGAACGGGCGAACTAGTCTCAGTATGATCTTCGGTGTGATCGTTTCGATGGCGCTTTGGGGTCGGCCTAGTTTCCGATATCAGCGGTCGTCAGAAAAATCATGTTTTCGTAATCTGTTTATGTAACTAGACTTACGTGTCAGTAATCCGCTGTCTCTCGAAGGTGCGGCGCGGTCGTTGCTTTTACATATCTGCAACGGACACTCAACCACACTTATGGGAGACGAGAAAATGACTTACCGAAAAAAATTGCTGACGTCGCTCGCCCTGGCCGCTCTGGCGTTCACCACAACGACTGCCAACGCAGACACGTACCACCACATCGACAAATTGGCCGTCGAGGTGCAGTCGCAGACTCGCCAGCTGATAAGCGAGTTCTCACGACATTACCGTCACAAATCGGGATACTCCCATTTGCGATCCGATGCCCTGCAACTCTACCGAGTCGCAGCACATATTCACACCGTGGCACATCAGTCCGGGAGCATCCATCACCTGCGAAATGACCTAGAGCGAGCGGACAAATTGTTCCACCACCTCGAGGAAGTTTTCGCACGGACCGACTTGTCGTTTGGCGGACACACTCACGGCAACACGAACCATGCTTTCGAGCTGATGCATGACCTGGAAATCAACCTTCACCACCTCAAACGAGACATCGATTCATTGGATGCCGCTGCCCACCGTAGAATGAGTCATCACAATACCGGGCACGGCCACAACAGCGGACGGAACGTTCGGCCAAGTATCGGGTACAGTTGGGGTAACGGCGGCGTGTACCTGAACGGGAATCGATGGAGCATCCGCTTCGGGCATTAGGCACCTCGCGGTGTACCGATCTTCCCGTGGTGGTAGAGTCCTGGGCGCTCATTCATTTGAGCGCCCTTTTTTTGTACCAGCACTGGCAAAGCCAGTGCCAGCCGATGACTGCGGTAAACATCTCTCAAAAAATCTCGACTTTATCCAATCAATCTGTGGCACTGGCTTCGCCAGTGTTCTCCCCATGGCACAGTTTGATATGCTTCGCCCAAATTGCGTTACCCGGATCCGTTCAGTGCATAGACTTCGTACTCACGATCGCAAGGTGTGCCTCTGGCGACGTGCATCTCACCCTTCTCTGGATCGAGAATTACCGAAAACACGGTCTCCCAGAAGCCATTGTGTGGATGATCATTAGCATGGCGACAGATGGATTTTGGATAGTCTTGATGGTCGCGCAGGGCGGCCTTCAATGTTGCGAGATCGAGGGAACACGAACCGTCTGATAACATCTCGTCGATCCGTTTTTTTCTCGGCTTCGATTCGATCAGTTCGTCAAATTGGTCGTTAATGGCGATCAGGTCCGGGTGCAAGCAGTGATTGGTATGGGTTACGACACAATCGGCGGAATCCCGTAACAGCGAGACTTTGTCAATCGTTATCTCCAGGTCGGCCGGTCCGTCTGGCGTGGCCAACATGATGTTTGCCGGAATCGCTCGCTTTGCTTTGTGGACCACCGCGACGGCCTCGTCAAGCGAATTGGTTTCGTAGAGACAGCGGAGTGTGAAATAGTGGGGTACTCCTAGTGGGCGACTCGGTGCCGGCAGCGTGTTTAGGCAGGCGGCGATGCCCGCGTCATTCAGTCCGATGTACGCGATTAGACCGGCTTGTGTAACCGTCATGAGTGACGGTTTGCCCTCTGGGTGACGCGTCAGTACGACCGTGTATGCGTCGAGGCCAGGATCGTTGTCCCAGTTTTGTCCAACGAGCATTCGACCTGTTCTGTTTGCTTTTGCCCCGACAGAGAAAGAAGTACAGCCGCTGTCCAATTCGGCCGCAAACTGATTGCGGATTTGCAACAACATCACATCTTCGAGCGATACACCCGCTCCGTCCGAAATTCCTCGCAACTCGTCGAGCAAATGCGGTGAATAATCGGCAACGTAGTCGATAGACTGGTTGGCTATTCGTGACGCTTGCGAGCGAGAAACACTGGTCGTCCTGTTGATTTGAGTCAGTGCGATATCGACAAATCCTCGGATCTCCTCGCTGGCAGCTTCGCCAATCTGCCTACCAAGCTCATGAGGTGGTCCAGTTACATTGATTTCCCGATATCGGTTCGGACTGTTCATTTGATCAATCGTCGATGGCCATTGGACCAGAGTCGAGGTTATGCAAAGGGGCGAGTGGGTATTCGGTCATTCATCCGCACGAGTCCGTATTGTAACGACCTCGCTCGACGCCCGCGTGCGTGTGTACGTGTGGTGTTGGTTGGCTGGGCTCAAGTCGAACGAAACATGTGGCAACGCGAGACCTATAGTTGTAAGAGGGTTCCGTTATTTGTACGGGTTGTCGATTCCCCAGACTAGGTAGAACCGTAAATGGCCGTTGCAACCATCACGACCGATTCAGATGGTCCGTTGACTCAATCACACCAGCGCGAAGTTACCGCTGCATATGACCGCGCCAAGATCATACGCAAAGCTGCGTCGGTTGCCGCATTCAACGGTTGGATGACCGGCATCATTGCGTTCTGTTCGGCGCCGTTCGCGATCTTTAGTCTGTCGGGGTTCATCGTCACGATCGGGCTTTCAATCGTCACATACAATGAGTTTCGGGGCCGAAAGCGACTTTTACAATTCGATCAAGAGGCGCCTGTATTACTCGGTTGGAATCAAGTCGGATTCCTGGTCTTGATCATCTCCTATTGCACCTGGATGCTCGTCGTGAGCCTAACGAGCGACGGTCCATTTACCGCCGAATTGAAAGCAAAACCAGAGCTGAGCGTCGCCTTTAACTCGGCCGAGCAGTTTGATCGGTATTACAAAATGCTGGTGGCCGGGCTCTATGGCGCGGTGATCATGCTTACTGGGGTCTTCCAAGGGTTCAACGCATTTTACTATTTTACTCGTCGGAAGCACATCAAAGCCTATGTCGAAAACACGCCCGGTTGGGTGCTCGACTTGCAACGCCTGACACCGACGAACTAATGGAAGTCGTGCCACGATATTGAGGGGCAAGGCAAGCGACGAATGTCGACCGAGACATATCAACCTCGTTTGCGATTCGGGTTGCGAATTCAGACGAATCGACTATTCGACGATCACAGCAGTTCCGTATGCCAGGAACTCGGCCGCCCCGTTCATGATGACCGATGTGGTGAACTGTACGCTGATGATTGCATTCGCACCGAGTTCCTCGGCTTCTTCCACCATTCGATCTAGGGCCTGTTCCCGACTCTCGCCCATTAGCTTGCCGTATTCATGGATCTCTCCGCCAACCAGATTGCGGAACGCGGCCATGATATCCTTGCCAATGTGGCGAGCGCGGATCGTGTTTCCGCGTACGAGTCCGAGCGTTGAAACGATCTTCTTCCCCGGTAATTCAGGGGACGATACTACGATGATCCTCTTCATATTTCGATGTCCTTATATTTGTCTGTTTTTCGTTCGACAAGTCGCTGCCAACCGACGGAAACCAGCAGAAAAGCCAGGCCGAGATAAATGGAAAACAGAGATGTCTTGACCAAAGCGGGAACTGTGTCATCGGTGGCAAATTCCCACATACCATAGATGCTGATAATGACCGACCCCGCAATAAGTAGGATCCAACCGATGCTCCGGCTGCCCTTGATCGGGACGTTACTCATGATACTACTCCATTCACTAGGAGACATTCGATCCAGTTTTAGTTGACCGACTTGGTCCTGCAATTCCGACAAATCGTCGTAGACTCTCTTGCATGATGGGCACGCATCGATGTGTACTTCAACGCGTTGCCGATCGCCTTGAGTTAATTCGCCGTCCAAGTAGCCGGACAGCATCTGTTCCACTCTTTTGCACGACTCCATGGGATCACCTATGTGGTTCCATTCTCTGTTTCAGTTGTTTTCTCGCCCGATGTAGCCGCGACATGACCGTGCCCACTTGAATTGACAAAGCCATGGCGATTTCGTTGTAGCTCAAGCCGTGGAAATCACGGAGCAAGATCAGCTCGCGTTGTGTTTCATCCATTGCATGAATCTCGCGTAGAAGTATCTCCGCCATTTCGTTGTGTTGTGCTACTTCGGCTGGAGATCGCATTGGTGAAGGCAATCCCTCACCATCGAAATCACCGGACGCCTGGCGTTTGTTTTTCCGCAACATGTCAATACAACGGTTCTTGAGTATTTTGAAGAACCATGCCCGGCAATTCCCTTTTTGAGGGTCAAACGAGCGTCGGTGACGGAGCGCCGAGCGAATAGCGTCTTGAACCGCATCGGCGGCATCTTCGCGATGGCGAAGCCAACGCATTGCGAGAGCGAAGCCGTCGTGGCCCAAATCTACAAGTTGCTCGGGGAAATCTGTTTCCACTGTCGCGTTCACGGTTCGGTTCCATCGGGTCTGTGTAGAGTACTACGCAGCCGCCAATAGTTTATTCCCAGATCCATGAGAATTTCTCAGTTTCGCCCATCGCCATGCTCTGGTCGCGACCAAACAACGCGCGGTACTTGGTTAAAGCCAGTTAAAAGCGGTGACAACTCGTCCCTATTTCGGAACGACAGAGTTCAGTCCAAGAAAAGAAACTCTTTCGAATTCACTAACGTCCACACAATATCTTCAATAGCCTCACGGCGTCCGTTGCCCTTGAGTCTTATCTTTGCCAAAATGATCGACGGCCTGTTTCATCTCCTGAGCAGTTGAAAAACGACAGTAGGCACATTCCGGTCAGTACCACTGGTAAACGTACTTCTGGAACGCATCGAGGGCCTTTTCCCTGGCGATTGGATCACGAAATCTCGCCCATTCGCTCCGGTGAGATTTTAGTTCATTCAGCAGCCAGGTGTCGGCAATCTGGTACGCTGTCCAACCGTCACGTTGCTGGACAATCGCCCGATCGATAGCATGTTCTTCGCGATCAGCTAGCATTGCCGCGATGCCTTCACTTATCGTCTTGTTGGAGCAATTCAGTAGCGGTCGAAGTAAAGCCACGCCTTCCGAATTGATTGGATGCACACTGATTTGAACGCTTGGCGCGAGGTCACCGTCAAGTATGCGATGCACGTTGTACCTGACGACGATGGTGTCGAGCGGCGTGAGTGCGAAAACGTAAACTGACACCGATAGTGTCAACAGTTGACGGCGAATCAGCCAACCAAAACTGCGGTTGTGGGCAATTTTCAGTAGCACGACGATGAAGCCGACGAGGACGGCTGTAATTCCCAACACGCCAATAATCCGCATCCGTGTCATTCCGTTGAAGCCGACGTAAATGAACAGACGATTGTAAACAGCGAGCGCCAGCAGGACATTTTCGAGCGACCAGGCCCAGGCGAGTTTGCGAAGTCTAGGTAGTCGCGGGTCACACCACACCGAACCACGAAACACGAGCGACAGGATAACGGTCGCCAGGGCAAGTGCGACAGTCAGCCAGGCAGCTCCTTGGTGAGCGTAACCTGAGTAGTGAAATCCTCTTGGGAACTCTCGGAACCAAAGTGTAGAGAATTCAAAAACTAAATAGATGGCAAACAAGCCGATCACCATGATCAGCATGTTGCGAAACGGAAAATACAACGGAGCGTTTTCGTGTGCAGTTGTTGCCAGAACATAATCCTCGTCTTCCTCGTCGATCGCCGCTATCGCAACGGGGCGGAGCAAACCGATTGTCACCCAGCCTACAGCTGCCCAAAAAACAAATTCCAGCGGTGTCGGCAATCGATCGAACAACAACCGGCTTAGATTGTTGACGAACCAGTCAAACCCGTCACCGAACGCCGTTGCCAGGTCTGGATTGGCCAAGATGAACAGTCCACCGAACGTTGCCACGGTGACCGCCGGCAAAGCGATGTTTAGCCAATTACCTCGGGGGATATTCGGCGACAGCCGCGTCAGAGACCGGAAATAATGTTCGATTCCCAAGCAGCCAGCCTGTATTGTCTGCGAGGCATAGACGATTAGTCCGAGGACAAATGGCGTTTTCCCCTTCGCACTCATGGCAATTGCGACGACAAGTGCGGCGCCAAAGAAGACAGCGAGCGGCGATCCGCACCACAGCAACTTCGCGGTGACCAGGATCATCATTCCGCTGCAGACCCAAACGTGTCTCGAATAACGCGGCGAGGGCATGCCGGCGAATAGCAACGTCGAGGCAAACACAAAGAACGCACCACAGCCGGCGTAACCGTGCCCCCAAAAGAGCGTGTAATCGGCAAGCAGAACAATACCTCCCACCGCCAGGAACTCCCTCCAACTAACGGGAGGCCTCTCGATTGCTGCGATCGGTCGTTCGGCATCCTGTTGAGGCGGCGCGGAACTGGCAGCCAAATCCTCGCTGCCAAGCATGTTTGGATCTTGCTCGCGGGCCATTCGCAATCTTGCCTTAAGTAGAAGCTGCTTTGTCGACGTACCCCACCGCAATGTGCAACGTCGAACAAGCGGGTGTCAAGTTCGCAATTGATCTGACGTGACGGGGGAGCCAATAGATGTACGATTTGTCCACCGATTGAGTTCAGACTTCCGGCTCATGATCAGCCACGAACTCGACGGCAACCGTTCCTAGGTGAAATTGGCCTTTATCCACTACCAATTTTTGTAAGAAACTTGCAATCAGAGGTCGACTTCTTACGCTCTAGCTATCTTCGGTCTTTGCACACCGAAGTTAGAATCCTGCTCCTCACGGCACTGCAGAAATAGCAAGGCGCATGACAATGAACCAACGAACATTCAAAACCGTCGTAGTAACGTCCACGCTGATCTTTGCGGCAATAATGTCGCTGGCAACGCCGACGTTCGTCAGAGGTCAGAGTGAGAACGAGGTTTTCGAAAAGAAGATTGTAGCGATGTTGAAAGAAGCGGAGCGACTGCAGAGTGTCGGAGCTGCCGACAAAGCGGAGTTTCTTCTCAAGCAGGTCCAACAACTGAGGGCCCGTTTCGCGGAAGCTAACGAGAAATCTACCCGCAAGCAGTCGGATGGTAATCAAAAAGAGATTCTGAGCGGTTTGAAGGCCGGGGCCGCATCGCTGCGCGCCTTGGGTCGGATCGATCAAGCGAAAGCGATCGAACGCGTGGTTGCGGAACTTCAAAAGAAAGCGGCGGCCACCGAAAAACACAATCGCGGAGATAAGAACGAACGTGAAGTTGTCCTGGGTCAGATCAAAGTCATGCGGATTGCTATGCAAGCCCTACTGGATGCTGATAGGAAAGACTTGGCCGGAATGATCGAGCACACGATCCATGCGCAGGAGTTGGCATTGGAAGGTGTTCGCAATGAAAAGGCGGCTAAGGTCCGTGAGACGGCGCCCAAACTTGGCCAACGTGTCGAGTTGATGATGTTCGCGTCACGAAAACTTCGTGAGGCCGGTAAGAAAGAGGAGGCGGGTGCGGTCGGCAACCTGGCTGAACAACTGATGGTTCGTTTACGGGCCCAGCAGAAACGTGGCCAGAAGGGGAAACAGGGCGGGAGCGGGAGCGAGAAGGGCGAAAAGGCAGCCGTGAAACGCGAGAGTACAGAGCAAAAGGTTGCCGCTGGTCAGATCGAAGTGATGCAAATCGCATTGGCTGCGCTGCGAGAAGGCGAACGGAGAGACTCGGTCGACATAGTCAACCGGGCGATCCAAGCGCGGCAGATCCGATTGAAAACGCTGAAGGGAAAAGAGGCCAAGTATGTTTTGGAACGTGAGCCTAAACTTGAGCAGACGGTCGAAGCGCTTGCGGTGGCCGCAGGTCTCTGGAGAGAATTCGGCAACCAAAGAAACACAGCGTTGGTCCGCAATCTCGTCGAAAAACTCTCTGCTGGTGGACGCGGAAATGCGAAAGAGCGAGCGCAGAAAGAACGACCACGTAAGGAAAAGACGGGCAAAGAACGAGCGGGGATCGAAGAACAAGTCAAACGAATCAGTCAGCTCGAAGAAGAGATCGCGAAACTGAAGGACGCTCTGGAAAAGAGACTTATCGACCTAAAAGAGATTGACGCGAGAGTTGACCGCTAGCAGCTTGTTAATTATTCGACATCATGCAATTTCCCCACCGGCCCTGTTCCGGTGGGGATTGTCATCAGCCACGCCACTAAAATAATGGCGGTTTCCCCAATTTGCGTCGCACGACGGCCCACTGACCGGCGTGCATCATCCAATGTGCTGACTCGCCAGCAAAGATGGAACTCACCGTCGGTCCGAAGTAGCGCAAGGATTCGGGTGAAGGCCTCGAGAGCTGTTCATCAGTGAGTTCCTTCAATACGGCGATCGATCCGTTTCGCTGTTCACCCATCAGGTTGATGTATTCTGATTTGGTATAGAAACGCGAACGTTCGTCGCTGGCCGCGGTCTCATTCGAGTGTTTGGCAGCGAACTCAGCTGGCAGTGCAGGCATCGAGTCCGGGAAAACTTGATTGACATGGGAGTTTTCCGATGCGATCAAATGACCAAGTTGCCATGCGATATGATTCATGTTGGCGTACGGCCTGACCAACAAATCGTCGTTGGTCAGATCTTCAAGGTAGCGTCTGACAATAAGATCAGGCAGCGCTAGCATGGAGACTACGTGGGCTGCGATACTCACGATGACTCCCCGCTCGTCTCGATAAGAAACAACGTGGCGGTCTCGACCGTTTGGTTGTGCCGGTGGCGCGTGCCAGACGGGAGGTCGACCACGCCTTTCTTTCGATAGGTCACCGTGTGTCCATCGACCAGGACGTCAATTTCGCCATCTAGGACGTAGCCCACGTGTTCTTCGACACACCAATCGGGCTCACGAAACGCCGCTGTGAATTCGACAATGCGAAATCGTCGGTCACCGTGTTCATAGACTTTTTCTCGCATCCCCGGCGATCGTTGCACCCAGGGAAGTTGCTCCAACGAAAATCCAAATCTACTCTGATTGTCGGATGCCATAACGTCGAACTCTCCGGTTGCGAGTCTACAAGGCCCGGTCGAATATGACCTACGGTGATTTGCCCGTTGTGAGGGGAATGATTTCTGATTCGTAGTGCAATTCGAAAATCTTTGCTTCGCGTTTCACCTCGTATAACAACGTAATCTCGGGATCAAAAAGCGTCATGCCGGTAATTTTATCGCCGGACAATAGTACTGTGTGTCGCATCGAATTTGGTTCTTCCGACTGAATTTCGACTCGTGAGACCCGCTGGCGATCGTTATACACGGACTTTGCGTGTGGCTTACCGAAACAGACGCCAATAGGGCGGTGGTAGATTTTCTTGTTCGCATCCGAGCGAGGGGCACGTTTTTCCGTGAAGCAGAGGAGATAATATTCGTCCGTGGTCAATACTTGCTTGCCACTGCATTGCAACGTGACACGGAAGAAACGGTGGTTGTCTATCGCTGCGACCTCTCGCCGGCCTTCTGCGGAGATCAAGGGGACCGGACCATCGAGAAAACGGCTTGATTTCACTTGCCCGACAATCTCGGGTGTATGTAGTGATTCTACGAATTGAGAGATTCCGACAACCACGGCTGCGCCCTGAAAGAGGACCTCAAAGAACAATAGGACGAAGAGCAAAAACGATCCTGTGACCTTCAGTGGAATCAGCCATTTGTCGGGTACTTCTCTCCGTAGCGCCATGCCCATTAATGTCTTGAGAACATGAAATCCGTCAAGAAACCCGAGCGGAATCAAGTTGAACACGGCTGCGATAAGACTAACAATTGCCACGATCTGCCAAAAATCTCCGGCTAACACGAACGGTTCGATGGTTGCTGAATCGAACGGATATAGTATGAATCGGCAAAGATTTTCCAGCGAATCGGAGAAGCCGAGAATCACGTCAGTGGAGCCTGCGTGGGCATGAAACCACCCAACATACAAGACGACAAAAGCGGTTAGAAAGTTGAATCCAACTCCGCCCAAATAGTAGGACAATCGCCGCGGTCGGGAAACAAACGCCGAACCTGTCTGCCGAGACTCCGAATATTCGATTTGCGTTGAGTCGTCAGGTGAAACGGGCGACTGTCGTGCGTTCTTGAAATGTCTAAACTCAGATACTCGCAGCCGGTACTCCTGCACGTAACCCATTATTGGAAAGAGACGTATTTCATACGCTGTATTTCGAAAGTGATAGCCGAATACCTTTGGGCCCGTGCCGACGGCGAATGTCTTGAGCGGTATGCCAACGAGTTTGGCGATGGTGAAGTGTCCCAGCTCGTGTATGAAAATAACCAGGACGAGCGGGATGAAGAAGGAGAAGGGTTGAATTTCGTGATAAAACGCATAGGCAACTAACACAAGCATTACGATAAAGAGCAACGGATGGGATGCTCGGCGTTTTTGCCGCGGCGGATTCTCGAAGTAAGCAGTCGAGTTTGCCTGCTGGACACCCGCCAGGAAAGTCGTTTCGCAGACCCTCTGTCCTTGCGAATTCCATTCAGTCCACGTGTCGACCGGCGTTGCGTGATCGTAGTGAGCCTCGATCTTTTTTTGCCCATCCTCGTGCCATGCGATCCAATCCCCGTCAAGCTGATCTTCATTGAAATAATGACACTCGAGTTTCTTCTGGCCGTTCGCGTACCACTCGACGTGCGGCCCTTTCATCCGTCCGTTCTCGAAGATGGACTGTTCGCGCACTGTGCCATTCTTGTGCCAGATGGTCGTTTCGCCACACACTTTCCCGTTTTCAAAGTGTCGTTCCTCGGCGTTGTTTCCATTGTCGTACCACATCAGGTGAGGGCCCTGTCGAACGCCGTGGTCGTAGTGTTCTTCCCTCTCGAGTTTTCCGTCATCGTACTCCCACCGCCATCTGCCGTGACGGAATCCCTGCTCGTCGACCTCACCCTCGTTGCCCGGCCCGTCGCCAGAACGAATTATTGTGACCAACGTTGCAAACAAGGCCCCCGACACTGCGATTCCTCCGCCGAGTCCCCAGATCATCTCACCGAACGTCGAGACAACGAAACTCACGCCGACGCCAGCCGCAATGGAAATAAGGCAAGCGCCGCGGAACGCCTCTTTCAGTTCGGCGTTCTCTTTTATCTTTCCTTTGGCGGGCTTCATTTGGTCTCATTTGCCTGAATGAGGATCGTATGGTCGCTGCGATGTGGCGCCTATCGTCAGCGAAGCGCAGTGGCCTGTGATCGAGTGGCATTGTATTCTTGTGACTCCAGCGTGATCTCCAAGACCAAACTGACTACAATTTAACCGCAATTGGCCGACCAGAGCGACCGATCAACAAGACCGATCACAGTTCTGGCCACTTTGCTCTGCTCCCCTTGTGCAAATACGGCGAACGAATGCGGACGGAAGAAGGCATCGATTTGACTCAAAGGCCGGCGGGAATCTGACCATGAGAGTCTTGCTTACGGGGAGCCGATCGCCGGCGGCGCTTGAGCTGGCACGTCGCTTGCACCGCGAGGGGCATCAGATTTATGTGGCCGATAGCATCTATTGGGATGTGACGGCCTGTTCTCGATCAGTAGTGCGGCGAATCCGTGTGTCTTCGGTTGCCTACCGACCTCATGACTGGATCCGAGAAATCACTGCAGCGATTAAACAATACTCTATCGATCTGTGGATCCCGGTTTGCGAAGAAGTGTTTTATGCAGCGCAATTTCATGATCGCGTTCCGTGCCGAGTCTTCGTCGCACCCTCGTCGCTTCTAAAGAAACTTCATAACAAGTGGCTGTTTACCCAAGTCACGTCCGTGAATGGAACACGTCCTCCAGAATCTCACCCATTATGGAGTGACTCGGATCTGTCCGCTTTTCGGTCGCAGTCGGAGCAATGGGTATTCAAACCAATGTACTCGCGGTTTGCTTCAGAAACGCTCATCTCGCCAACCATCGACCAGTTGAATCATCTGCATCCGACCGCCGATCGCGGCTGGGTTGCACAGCGGCGCATCGAAGGGCGCGAGCTCTGTTCATTCAGCATCGCCTCACAAGGCCGACTCCAAGCCCACGTGTGCTATGAATCCGTCTATCGCGTTGGCAAGGGTGCGGGGATCTACTTTGTACCTCAACGTCATCCTGCCATCCGTCAGTACGTAGCCGATTTATTGGAAGAGTTGACGTTTACCGGCATGATTGGATTCGACATTATCGAAGCCGAGGACGGTACACTTTGGCCCATCGAAGCGAATCCCCGAGCAACAAGTGGAGTCTATTCTCTGGCCGACGATGGTGACCTTCTGTCGGCCTTCAGGGGTGAGCGAAAAGACCCGCTGGGCGCCTACTCCATACCTAGTATGGTTGGATTCGCCATGTCAACGTGGGGCGTGGGGGATGCTTGGAAACGAGGAAAATTGAAACAATTGCCACGAGACTTGCTGCGGGCAAAGGAAGTCATGTGGCGATGGACGGATCCTTTACCTAGCGTGGCGGTGTTCGCGGCCATTTGTGAATTCGCCTGGGTCGCTAGGCGTCATCATCTGACACTTCAACAAGCAACTACCCGCGATGCGGAGTGGAACGGTGAAGAAGTGGAATGAACAAACGATGTCACGCGCATATGCCGCGAACGTTTTTGCCGCCATTGGTGTCTCGGTTATTCTAGTAGGCTTAGCCTTGAAGGGTACCCAAATGCCGATCGAACCAGTTGATTTGAATCGGGCCGGCTGTGACATCGTGCGAGCGACGTCGTCTCACATCGAGTTGCTTGCTCCGTTATTCGACGCCTACCGACAGTTCTACGGTCAGAACTCCGATGTTCAAGCGGCAAACGAATTCCTTCCGGAACGACTCAACAACGGGCAGTCCGTAGTTTTTCTCGCGCTCGACGGTACAATCATGACTTTCGTCAACGTTGAAGATCGCAACAAGAGGAGCGCTTAGTGCCAGAAGGCCCAACATCCGCCGGCAAGGAAACGCGGCCACAGTCTAGATCGTCCCGTCCCCGCCTCAGCGTGGCTGAGTGGCAAATAGCATGGACGGTGTGGATGACCTACGGCGCGTTCTATTTTTGTCGCACGAATATCTCGGTTGCCTTACCTGGAATCGAACAGGAATACGGTCTCTCGAAGCAGGACATGGCCATCGTCTTGATGGGGTTGAAGATCGCCTACGCGGTCGGCCAGTTGATCAACGGCCAGCTGGCTGAACGCTGTTCTGCCCGAGTCATGTTGGCGATTGGCATGTTTGCCTCGGCAGCGCTCAACTACTGCTTCGGGTTTAGTCATGGTTTGTACTTGTTCTTGTTCATTTGGACGTGCAACGGCTACTTTCAGTCTCTGGGCTGGACTCCGTGTGTACGGGTTGTGGGCAACTGGATTGAGGTCGAGCGACGTGGATTTGTCATGGGGTTTGTCGGTACTGGATATCAGTTGACGGCCGGTTTGACTTATGTCGTGGCTGGTGTTGGCTTCAGCCTGCTCGGTTGGCGCGGCGCCATGTTTGTCCCGCCATTGATCTTAGTGGCAGCCGCAATCGGCATGTTGTGTTTCTTGCGTGAACAGCCAGCGAAAACTACCAGCGATGAAGATGAAAGTCAGGCGACCGCTGCCGAAGTCACAAAACCAAAATCAAAGTTGTCAACGTGGGAGACTTTCCTGGAGACCGTATGTAATCCATTGTTGTGGCCTCTTGGGTTGGCACTGGGAATGACAAACGCCATCCGGTACGGGTACTTGGATTGGGGAGTTATTCATCTGGTCGAAGTCAGCGGCAGCGATGAGGAATTGAATACGAAGATTCTAAAATCCGCAGTAAAATTTGCTGTGCTGCCGTTGGGTGGCGTGTTCGGCGCCGTGACGTCCGGTTGGATTTCCGACCGATATTTTTCCAGCCGCCGAGCGCCAGTGGTTTGTTTTCTGCTGTTGGTTCTGTGCGGCATCACGTTAGCCTACGACTACGTTGCACGCAGTTCCACGCTCGGTACCCTGTTCCTGCTGGCTGCCGCGGGGTTTTGTATTTACGGTGCCCAAGTCATCCTTGTGGGAACGGCCCCAGCCGATTTGGCTCGTCGAGGTACCTCGGCGGCCGCCGCTGGTTTTGTCAACTTCTTTGGCTATATTGGTGCAGCCTTGGTTGGCGATTTTGTAACCGGGTATCTCAAGGATCGCTACGAATGGGAAGTTGTGATCCGTGTCTGGGCCGGATGGGCGCTACTAGCAGCCATTATGGTGGCCGTGCTGTGGAATCGGACCGGTAGCCAACCTACCGCCGGTGATGAGTCAAGCTGAAAGGGGAAGCCGTGCGGGCGATCATAATTGGTGCTGGGCGAGGGAGCCGGTTGATGCCGACGACCGCTGATTCGCCTAAGTGTTTTGCTCAAGTTGCCGGTCGTACGATTTTGGATTGGACGGTCGAGGCCTTTGTGGCCAACGACGTGACGGACATCTGTTTTATCGGCGGATACCAGATCGATAAAGTAAAACAGATGTATCCGCAGTTTACATTTCGTCAGAACCAGGATTGGCCAAACAACAACATCCTGGCATCGTTGTTTTGTGCCCAGGACCTGATGGATGGTCCGTTTATTTGCTGTTACTCGGACATTCTTTTTACCGCAGAAATCGTTCGTCGCATTCTCGGGCACTCTGACGACGTCGTCGTGGGAGTCGACACCGATTGGCTGGTCCGCTACCAAGCAAGGACTGAACATCCGTCCGATGATGCGGAGAAGGTGACGGTTAAGAACGGAAAAGTGGAACGAATTCACCGTGGGCTCGCCGAATCCGAGTCGTACGGCGAATTCATTGGCGTGGCCGGTTTCTCAGCGGCAGGAGCCGCAAGCCTTCAAGGGCACTACATTCGTTGTCAACAAGAATTCTCGGGCAAGCCTTGGCGTGAGGCAAAATTATTCGAAAAAGCCTACTTCATTCTGCTGCTCCAAGAAATGATCGATCGTGGAGAGCAAGTGTCCCATGTCGATACGCCTGGCGGATACATTGAAATAGATACTCAACAAGATTTCGAATACGCTCGTCAGCATTGGTGCAGTCGTCACTGCGAAAAGTAGATCGTCGCATCGAAGGGGAACGGAAAATGGGTCAACCGCTTTTTCCAGCATCGATCATTGGATCGATGCCTCGGCCTGATTTTGTTAAGGAGCTGATTGCCGACGAGAGTCTAGCTGGCGACGAATACCGGCGGTTGATGGGCGCTGCGATCCACTACATCGTTGCGTTGCAAGAGTCGGCTGGTCTGGATGTCGTGTCCGACGGGGAGTGGTGGCGGAAGTCGTACATCGGTGTGATCGCGGAAATGGCGCACGGATTTGAATTGGGTTACAATCCGGCAGACGGGCGTCCCTGGACGATCGTTGTCGATCGACTACATCCGAAGCAGCCAGGACACATTGCTCAAGAGGTTGCTTTTCTGAAATCGCTGACGAACTGCCCGGTGAAAGCCACGTTGCCGGCACCGGCTTTGTTAGGGGAACGAATGTGGGATCCCGTCAGGTCTTCGAAGGCGTACCCCACACGAGAGTCGTTTGTCGAGGCCTGCGTCCCCATCTTGCGACGGGAAGTTGAACTGCTTCGCGAAGAAGGTGTCTCGATTATTCAGATTGACGACCCGCACTTGTGTTTGTTCGTCGATCCCGATGTTCGCGCTCAGTACGACGATCCAGATCGAGCCGCCGACTTTGCCGTCGACATGGACAACCAAGTTGTCCAAAATATCGCTGGCGTCAAATTGGCCGTCCATTTATGTCGCCGAGCGGGGGCGCGCGCTCGGGGCGAGCACGACCACGCCGGAAGTTATGATCCAATTCTGTCTCAGTTGGCGCGGCTGGATGTTCAACACATCACGATGGAATTCACAACACCAGGGGCTGGTGAGATGTCGGTCTTTCGACAATTGCCCGATGGAGTTGAAGTGGGCCTCGGCTGCGTCAGTTGCCAGCCCGGTCAAATTGACTCGGTCGAGACGATTGTAGCTCGTGTGGAATCCGCTTTGGAATACCTCGAGCCGTCTCAGATCATATTGAATCCCGATTGCGGATTCGCGCCTGGCTCCGCTGCGAAAGTCAGTATTGACGAAGTCTATTGCAAATTGAAGAACGAGGCCGAGGCTGCGAGGCAGCTTAGAGAGAAGTACTGAACTGACAACTGCTAGCGGACAGTGAATCGTGGCCGACAACCCTCTGACTCACTTGGGGTTCGTGCTGGTATTTGGGCTAAGGCCAGCGGGCGAGCTGGATACGGCAACTAACCCTCTACCTGCGCCTCGACTGGATCGCTCAGTGAATAGAGCTGTTGCTTTTTGATGGCCGAGTAGATGACAGGCACAACGAGCAGCGTTAGCAGTTCCAGAATATCGGGCGCGGTCCGGCAATGGCAGAGACAGCAATGCCGTCATCGTTTAGGCAATCATCGTTCGCAACGAATGTCCCATGAAAAAATCCCAGTCGATACGGCGGTCACGGTGGGTGCGTCCCACAGAACAATACTACTCCGCGATGTCCCATTCGGCAACTCAATCTCCATCCGAATTGGGCTCTAGCAGAGCAACATTGACGAATCAGCAGGCACGCGTTAGCGTCCCGTGCCTGCCCGAAAAAAAGCGCCAAAGGGCGGACCACAAAGAAGAACTTGAGCTAGCGACCAGCGGCTGATTCTGACAGGACGCAGCCTACGGGGTTGGCGTTGACTTTGAGACGGGGATAGAGGCCCCGGCAGCTCGCTCAAGTTGAGCGATAGCGATTCCAAGGTCGCCGACAGCCTGGAGGTGGCCAAGTTCTAGGGTCAGGAGGTTGCGGTAGCCTTGCACGACTCGGTCGAATTCGACAGCTCCGGTGGAATACGACTGTTGATCGGCCTCAAGAGTCTGGCGCGCCTGGGGCATGATTGTGTCTTGGTAAAGGACGGCCGTCTCCGCGGCTCGGTGAGCTTCGGTGAGCAGATCCAGGATGTGAGACGCGTAGCCGTCTTCAAGGTCCTCGACAGAACCGTGGGCGGCAAGGTGCTTCCAGGTTGCTTCATCATGTAAGGCGTCGTATTTCTCTTGCCAAATCGGCATGCTGATTTGCAATCCGATCGACCACGGGTCCTCGCCAACTCGGACGACAGGACTTGCGGGTCGATTGTCATCCGTGGAAGCGTAGTTGGCGGAGAGAGCAACATTCGGGCGACGGCTGAGGCGGGCAACTTCGATTCCCCAGGAAGTTGCCTTCGTCCGCAGTCGTGCTGCCTGGATTTCGGGCTGGGAACTGAGTGCCAATTGCAGACCCTCGGCTGCCGAGATAGTGGGTACGTCGACGGAGAGTTGGGTGGGACCTAGGATCGGCGTGTCTGGTTGTCGGGCGATTAGCCGATTCATCTCCGCGACAGTCGCAACCCGACGGCGGCGGTCGGTTAGGAGTCGCTCTTCAATTTTGGACAGTTCGAGAATCCCCAACAACACGTCCCCTTGCGAAGCCCCTCCCGTGGCCAACCTGGCGTTTGCCACATCCAAAAGAGACTTCAGCAGTACTTGATTCGCCTCCGCCACATCGATCTGTTGATCGAGGACGTAGAGTCGTATCCAGCCGGTTTTCAATGCGGCGATAACCCGCAACCTTTCAGAGAGGAAGTCGGCGCGGGCCGCAAGCGCTTCAAAGCACGAGCGTTGTTGTTCCGCATCGAGTTTGGCTAACCAGGGAATAAGCTGGCTCAAACTAACGTTTGCGCGCTGTGAACCGGCAGCCGTCTCAATGGGGTTACCAAACACGTTCACGCTGAATTTAGGATCAGGAAGTTTTTCAACATAACGGCTACGGGCAGCGGCAGCACGGTAGAGACGGTAAAGACGAACCAGCCGCGGATTCTCGTCGACGGCTGCTGTGACAAGTGCATCCAGAGAAGCCGTACCGGGCACTGGGCGGTCCTGCGCATCGCCCTCGGTGGGCGAGGAAGTCGCGTCGGCTGGCTGGTGAAATGCTACGGTTACGATCTTAGGGGCCGGCGTTTCCACAGTTCGATCCGGTGGCGGTGGTCGATGCGTGGCACAACCAGACAGCGAAATGATGGCGGCAAGGAGAGCCAGCCCGAAATGACGGTTGATGCGATCTATCGAGCGGAATGCCGCCATCCTCGAGCCTCGTACTGCGCTAATGATTCGCGTGCCAATCGTCTTTTCACGCTCGGTCTCAGGCAATCATCGACTTGCCGTGTGTAACGACTATGCGTGAAATACGGGATCTGACGATTGTTGGACCGTGACCGTGACGGTTGTGACGATTACATCGATTTTGCCCTATCTCCGGGTAAACACCTCAAAATCCCGATCGAAACTGGTCGAGTCGGGCGATCCGAGGCCTGCCTCACCCCTTGGGTAGTGGCAAGTCGCACGGTATCTTCGATACATTCGTTTAATGGGCACGTCAAATGGCTTGCCAATTCGTCGGCGGTCTGCAAATTGACGTCGATTTTCCCGGCCACAAGTTTGTTGCGGCCAAGTTCGCTCAGGCGGGGGACGACTATAGCACCCGGCCGAGGGCTCCCACCAGCCATTCAATTCGCTTTCAGTCCCGATCCGAGGGGTATTTGGGACGAGGAATGTCAACAATGATCTTGGAACGGTTTACTTTCGGCGTTGGTGATCGGTTTGCACATCAAGCTGCAGCTCAATTGCGTGCCTTTCAGATGATTGAGGAACAGGGTGTGGAGGTTTTCCCAGTTTGGAACAAGTCGAATCGGGAACACACTTTTGTTAACTCCGAGCCACAGAGTGTCTTCGACGCTGCTGAAGTCGCCGTTGGAGAGTTGGGCTGGTCAAAGAACTGGCATGTGGATGCGGATCATATTGGACTGCCGACAGTCGACCGTTTTCTCAATTGTTCTGACTTCTTTACGATTGATGTTGCCGACAGTATTGGCAAACCGATCGATTCTGCTGAGGTCGATGCGTTTGTTGCCAAACACAACGAGTTACTTGGGTCGTTGCAAATTCCAGGAATTGCAGACAGCTTGGAGCTGACGGTCGAGTCGGTTTCTGCCATCGCGTCCCAGTACATGTTGGCGGTTCGCGAAGCAGGCAAGATCTACCGGTACATTGCGGATAAAAAGGGAGGTGAAGACCAACTGATCGCAGAAGTCTCGATGGACGAAACCGACGCTCCACAAACACCTCCTGAGTTGTTAGTGATCTTGGCAATGCTCGCTGATGAGAAGGTGAAAGTTCAGACGATTGCACCGAAGTTCACCGGGCGATTTAACAAAGGTGTGGACTATGTGGGCGACCTGGCTCAATTCGAACAGGAGTTCAACGATGACTTGGCGGTGATCGCGTTTGCCATCGAGACGTACGGACTTCCGGCCAATCTGAAAATGAGCGTGCACAGTGGCAGTGACAAATTTTCACTTTACCCAATCATCCGTCGTGCGTTGGCAAGGACGGGCGCCGGGCTGCACTTGAAAACGGCTGGTACGACGTGGCTCGAAGAGTTGATCGGTCTATCGGAAGCTGGCGGCGACGGACTGGCATTGGTCAAGGAGATCTATGCGTATGCCCTAGAGCACGTGGAGGAATTCTGTGCGCCTTACGCATCAGTGATCGACATCGATCGCCAGCAATTGCCGGCAGCGGATGAAGTAAACGAATGGGATGGACCGCGACTCGCGAGCGCGATGCGGCACATCCAGGACCACGAACATTTCAATGCGCATCTTCGCCAACTACTGCACGTTTCGTTCAAGGTTGCGGCGAAACATGGTCAACGGTATCTGGACTTGTTGAAAGCCAACTGCGAAGTTGTCGCCCGCAACGTGACGGAGAACATCTACGTGCGGCATATGTGCCCTCTGTTTCTGGCTGACGGTTGACGCCAGCCGCCAGCAATTGTGCGAACCCGATCCGATGTCACTGAATGCAACCATGAGTAACGAGAACTGACGATGAGAACGAGAGCCTTGGGCAAGACTGGTTTGGAATTGCCAATTGTGAGCTTCGGTGCGTCATCGTTGGGACAAGAGTTTCGCCAGGTGCGATTGGACGAAGCGCTGCGAAGTGTCCATGTGGCTTTAGAATATGGCATGAATTTCATCGATACTTCACCATTCTACGGTCGTGGAATGAGCGAGGTGATGTTGGGAATCGCCCTGCGGGACGTGCCGAGAGACAGCTATACGCTCTGTTCAAAGCTGGGTCGATACGATTTGTCTCACTTTGACTTTTCGGCCAAACGAGTTGCCGAGAGTATCGACGTTTCTCTGCATCGCTTGGGGACAGATCATTTGGACATCATTCTGTGTCACGACGTCGAGTTTGTGCCGATGCAGCAGATCGTCGACGAGACCATTCCAGCGCTACGAAAGATCCAGCAACAGGGGAAGGTCCGATTCGTGGGCTTCAGCGGTTACCCTCAGAAGGTCTTTCCATTTATCTGCGACCAAACCGACATCGACTGCGTCCTTAGTTACAACCAGTACACGTTACAAAACACTCGTTTTCAGGATGAGTCGGTGCCGTACCTCGTGAAGAAGGGCGTTGGCGTCATGAATGCTGGTCCGTTCTCGGCGAGGTTGTTGACCAACTCGCCTCTACCCGATTGGTTGAAGGAACCGGCCGAGGTAAAGGAAGCCGCTCGAGCCGCCGCGTCATGCTGCAGCGAACATGGTGTGGACATCGCCAAACTTGCCGTTCAGTTTTCACTCGCCAACGAACAGATCACCACCACCATCGCGGGTAGCGCGAACCCAAGCAATATTCAAAAATGGGCCGAATGGGCCGAGGAACCGATCGACGAGGAGTTGATGGCGAAAGTGCTGAAGATTTTTGCTCCCGTCAAGAACATTGGCCATATCGAAGGCCTCCCCGAAAACAACTGATTCAAACCAACGACCGTCGCCAAGGATGCGGGCTAGGCATCTGGCGTGTTGGCACAGAGGAGTAGAACGATGAAAGCGGTTCAACTCGCGGAACCGAAGAAGTTCCAATTTATCGATGTTCCCGAGCCGGACTCTCCGGCGTTCGGAGACACCGTGGTGCGAGTTCATTGCGTCGGCATTTGCGGAACAGATTACGGCGGATATTTAGGAAAAATGCCATTCTTTAGTTATCCCCGAATTCCCGGGCACGAGCTGGGCGTCGAGGTTGTGGCTGTCGGTGAGGGTGTTGAAAATGTTAAACCGGGCGATCGGTGTTCCGTGGAGCCGTACATCAATTGTCAGAAATGTTATTCGTGTACACGAGGCCACACGAATTGTTGCGAGCATCATCAGACATTGGGCGTTCATTGTGACGGTGGGCTCCGGCGTTTGTTCACCGTGCCCGCGCGTAAGCTCCATCTGGCTCCAAATCTCACGCACGCTCAGAGTGCCCTTGTCGAGACATTGGCAATTGGATGCCATGCCGTCGATCGGGGCAATCCTCAGCCAACAGAAACGGTGCTTGTGATTGGCGCCGGTCCAATTGGGTTGAGTGTGATCGAGTTTTCGAAGATCTCCGGAGCTAAGACGATCGTCATGGACATGAACGAGTCGCGATTGGAATTCGTTCGCGAATCGATGAACGTACCGGATACAGTCGTGTTCCGCGGCGATGGATCGGAATTGACCCAAATAGATTCGCTGACCGACGGCAAACTGTGCGACGTCGTTGTCGACGCGACGGGCAACTGCCATTCGATGTCGGCGGCCATCCAGTACTGTGCGTTTTCCGGACGAATGGTCTACGTTGGCATCTCTCAAGACGAAGTGAAGTTCCCACACGCTCCGATTGTGCATCGTCGCGAGCTCACGCTGTTCGCCAGCCGCAATGCTCTCTCCAAAGACTTCACCCGGATCATCGGTTTGATCGAGGATGGCTCGATCGATACACGCCCTTGGATCACGCACCAAGCCTCGTTGGACGATATGTTGGATGAGTTTCCCCGATGGCTAGACCCGGATGCACGAGTAGTCAAAGCGGTTGTCCAAATCGAGAATTAGCAGAACGATACCAAGAGCAGTTGGGACAACAATCCAACGCTCCGCTGAACGAACATTGATTAACACACTTGCTTTCCAGCGGGAAAGGAGCAACAAAAAATGCAATCATGTGTCACTGTGAGTCTGGTTGAAGAGGCTCGAGGCGGCCCATTTATTTTCTGGGATGACTTGCCGGCGGCCTGTCGGAAGGCCCAAGGCTTGGGATACGACGCCATCGAGATATTTGCGCCAGCCGCCGATACCGTTGATCCGCAGTTACTGACGAACCTGCTCGCCGACCACGAGCTGAAACTTGCTGCAGTGGGGACGGGTGCAGGATGGGTCAAGCACCGCCTGCAACTTGCCGCCAGCGATGCGAGCGATCGAGCCAAAGCACAGGACTTTATCAAGACGATTATTGACTTCGGCGGCGGCCACGGTGCCGCGGCGATCATCGGCTCGATGCAGGGTAGCAGCGGACCGGAGGTCGATTCCGCGACCGCCCGCGGATACTTGTCCGACGCCCTAGAGAAACTAGGTGAATATGCCTCTCAATACAACGTTCCGCTGATTTATGAGCCACTAAATCGGTATGAAACGAATCAGGTCAACACGGTCGCCGACGGCGTCAAGTTGCTGAACTCGCTATCGACGGACAACGTCAAGCTGTTGGCAGACCTGTTTCATATGAACATTGAGGAGCAAGGTATTGCCGCCGCGCTTTGTGTGGGTGGCAGTCACATCGGTCACGTCCATTTTGTCGATTCGAATCGACGCCCTGTAGGATGTGGACATCTTGATATCGGGCCAATCATCGCCGCCTTACGGGAGATTAAATACGAGGGTTATCTTTCTGCCGAGGCTCTTCCGTATCCAGATTCCGATGCGGCCGCGGAACAAACGATCAAGGCATATCGAGCGGCGATCGCGTAACGAGTACAGCCGTTTGTTGCCTACAATGTCTGGCCAAAGGAAAAACACTCGATGCTCAATCACCGTCTTATCCACCCGCAAATCAACGCAGTTCTCGGTCAAGCCGGCCACCATTCGACAGTGCTTATCGCCGATGGGAATTACCCGGCGGCCAGCAAAAAGGGCCCGAATGCTCAGGTCATTTCCATGAATCTGATGCCTGGCGTGATCAATTGTAATCAAGCCTTAGAAGCGGTCCTATCGGCGGTGCCCGTCGAAGCCGTTCAAACGATGATGTACGAGACCGAAGGGCCGTACGCGTTGGACGGTGATCCACCCGTTTGGGACGATTATCGACAGACCATTGAAGCGCTGGGAATCGATCTCCAACTTGCGGCGATTGAGAAATGGGCGTTTTATGAAGCGGTGGCGACAGCGGATCATGTGTTGACGATTCAAACGGCGGACCAGCAACGATTTGCCAATGTACTGGTCACTCTTGGCGTTCGGATGGACGGATAGATGAGTCAACGCATCGACGCTCACCAACATTTTTGGCAGCTGACACAGCCCTTCGATTACCGATGGCTTGACGATCCTGATTTGAGCAAAATACGTCGCGACTTTCTGCCCTCGGATCTTCGGCCACTCATATCAGCCGAGGGGGTCAATCGATCGGTTTTCGTGCAAACGCAGCACAACGTCAAGGAAACAGAATGGGTGTTGGAACTGGCTCAAGAGCACGACTTCATCGCCGGCGTCGTTGGGTGGGTAGATCTTGCGAGCCCGGAGTGCGAGGATCAAGTTGTCGAGTTGAAAAGCCACCCCAAGTTCGTAGGCGTACGGCACATAACGCAAGATGAACCCGACGACGACTTTATCGTTCGTCCGGACGTGTTGCGCGGCCTGCATGTCCTGGAGAAACATGGCGTTCCATTCGACTTGCTATTTTATGTCAAGCACCTGCATCATGCTGCCACCTTGGCGCGAGAGCTGCCGGACCTTCCAATGGTAGTGGATCATTTGGCAAAGCCTCGCATTCGCGAGCAGGTGACGGAGGATTGGCTACCTCAACTCCTGGAAGCGGCCAAGTACCCAAACGTTTACTGTAAGCTATCGGGTATGGTCACCGAGGCCGATTGGCAAAACTGGCAGACCAAAGACCTCAAGCCCTATGTCGACCTGGCGCTGGAGGCATTCGGCCCAAAACGTTGTATGTATGGCTCCGACTGGCCGGTCTGCGAATTGGCGGCAAGTTATGCTGTAGTGCACCAAGCGCTCGTTGATTTGACAGCAGCGTTCAGTTCGACGGAGCGAGAGCTCATTTTTGGCGGCACAGCGACGCATTTTTACGGACTCTAATCAAAGTACACGACCATGAACTTGAATTCTCTATTTGGCCTGGAAAACGAAACGGCCGTTGTTGTCGGCGGCACCGGGATCCTGGGCGGCCAACTCGCCGAAGCGCTCGCTGGTTGCGGGGCGAAAGTCGCAATTGTCGGTCGCAGCGAAGAACGCGGGATGGAGCGAGTTAAGTCGATTGAAGCGGCTGGTGGCACGGCCTGTTTTGAACAGGCCGATGCGGTGAATCTCGAATCGCTAACACGCGCTCGCGACGCGATCTGTGAGCGGCTTGGCGTCATGAGCATTCTGATCAGTGCGGCTGGTGGCAACCGGCCAGATGCCACCCTTCCCCCCGGTTCTGATTTTTGCAAACTTCCGCTCGAAGCATGGCAGGGGGTGGTCGACCTCAATCTTGTCGGCGGGGCGCTGCTGCCCTCACAAGTTTTCGGTGAGACGATGGTGCAGGAAAAGAAGGGGAGCATCATCAACATCGCGTCGGCGTCGGGGATGATCCCCTTGTCTCGCGTTGTCGCCTACTCGGCGGCCAAGGCGGCCGTCCTCAATCTCACTCAGTTTCTGGCTCGCGAGTGGGCTTTGACGGGTGTTCGTGTCAACGCGATCAGTCCCGGTTTTTTCCCGGCAGAGCAAAACCGTAAATTGTTATTCAACGACGACGGTACCTATACCGATCGCGGTCAACAGATCATCGGGCACACGCCGATGGCCCGATTTGGCGACCCACAGGAGCTGGCGGGTGCCGCCGTTTGGCTTGCATCTCACCGCGCCTCATCGTTTGTGACAGGGCAGAATATTATCGTTGACGGCGGTTTTTCGAGTGTGACGATTTAAACGCAGTCACAATGTGGCGGCTGAACCGACTTAGAAATTTAGGAATTTGATTGATGAGTGCACTAGATATTCGTTCCGACGATTGTCAATTGGACTTCCTCTCTTTGGGTGCGATGGTGCATCGTCTTGATCCGGGGGTAACGCCGTTTCGCCGAGCGAAGTCCTTTGACATTCACGTATCCGGTGGCGAGTACAACGTGGCTGCCAACCTCGCCTCATGCTTTGGTCTGAAAACGGGTATGGCGACGGCCATGGTGAACAATGGCATTGGCGAAATGATACAGGGCCGTGTTCGTGAAATGGGCGTCAAACCGTTCTACAAGATGTACGAGCACGATGGCGTACGCGGACCCAACATGGCAACCGTCTACAGCGACCGCGGCCAGGGTACTCGTGCACCCGTCGTGTTCTACAATCGTGCAAATGAAGCGGCCGCCTTGCTCAAAACCGGTGACTTTGCCTGGGATGAGATCATGGACGGCGGCGTGAAGTGGTTTCACTCTGGCGGAATTTTCGCCGCCCTCTCTGAAACGACGTCCGCGGTCATTGCTGATGGCATGAAGGCGGCAAAACAGCAAGGAGCCGTCACGTCGTTCGACTTGAATTATCGCGAGAAGTTATGGGATTCGATCGGCGGTCTTGCGGCTGGTCAGAAGATGATTCGCGATATCGTCGTCAACGTGGACGCGCTCTTCGGCAACGAAGAGGATCTGCAAAAGGGTTTGGGAATCAAAGGGCCAGAGGTCGAGGAATCGAAATCGAAACTGGATCCCGATACGTTCTTTGACATGATTGATCGAGCAGTAGAGAAGTTTCCAAACGTGAAGCTCGTCGCCACAACATTGAGAGAAGTACACTCGACGAACCGGCACACCTGGGCGGCCGTCTACTGGTTGAATGGAGAGCGTTATGTCAGTCCGACATGCGAATTGGATGTACTCGACCGAATTGGGGGTGGCGATGGTTTCGCGTCGGGGCTCATCTACGGTCTGATTAGCGGTTGTGATCCGGAACAAGCGCTCCGTCTTGGTTGGGCCCACGGTGCTATGCTGACGACGTTTTCCGGGGACGTGTCGATGTCGTCACTACCCGAAGTCGAGGCCTTTGCCGAAGGTGGGTCTGCCCGCGTTCAGCGATAGTGAACACCCGGTGCACAGGCGTCGAACAGCAACAGTGCCTGACGTACGGCGGCAACGTCGTGAACTCGGATGACCGAGACTTGATTCTGCGCCAAACGAAGTGCCACAGCGATCGTGCCAGCATCGCGATCGACATCCTGGTCCTGAACGACCTTGCCGATAAACCCCTTTCGGGAGTGTCCAACCAGGACAGGGCAACCGAGGTCGTGAAATCGAGCTGCGCCTCGAATCAATTCCAGATTGTGGTCGTGTGATTTTCCAAACCCGATTCCCGGGTCCAGGCAGATGCGATCGGCGCGGACACCACACTCGAGCAGCATGTCCCGTTGTTGCGCCAAGTAAACATGAATCTCCTCAACGACGTCTTTATAGTCGGGCTGATCCTGCATGCCTTGTGGTGTTCCCTGCATGTGCATCACACACACACCGGCACCGTGGCGCACTGCGACTGCGACCATCTGAGGATCACGAAAGCCAGACACGTCATTGATAATCTCGGCTCCCGCCTTTAGTGCCGCGTCGGCTACCGCTGGCTTTGTAGTATCGATTGAAATCGGCAAGCGAGCTTCACGTGAAAGCCGTCCGACAACGGCCACAACTCGACGCAGCTCTTCAGTCTCTTCGACGGGTGTCGAATACGGACGAGTACTCTCACCTCCAACGTCGAGGATGGCGGCTCCCTGCGATTGCAGATTCAGGGCATGATTCACGGCTTGGTCGGGGTCAAAAAATCGTCCACCGTCGGAAAAACTGTCCGGCGTGATGTTAACGATCCCCATCAACAATGGGATCTTGGAGAATCGCAACTCTGTCTCCCGCAGTTGCCAGCGAGAGGCAGGTTTCTGTTGTTGAGCGTTACTCATCCTCGACACGTTGTCCTTTGATGATCCAATTCTATGCCGCGCCGCCCCATTCGAGTCGCACACGTTTCACTTGACGCGCATTGGCTTCGAGTACCGTGACAACCACACCGTCCTGCGCGACGGATTCTCCTTCTGCGGGAATGCGACCGAGACGCCGCATCAGCAAACCGCCAATGGTGTCAAAATCCTCCTCGTCGGGGAGTGACAATCCAAGTCGCTCATTTAGTTCGTCGATCCTTGCATCCCCAGACGTTTCCAATATGGTGTCGCTTAGGCGGATTAGATTCTCACCGTCGTCGCGATCGTATTCGTCGACGATTTCGCCAACGATTTCCTCCAACACGTCTTCAATTGTCACCACGCCGACCATCCCCTCGTATTCGTTCACAACGATGGCCAAGTGTTTTCGAGTGGCGAGAAACTCTCGCAGCATAGCGTCCAACGACTTGGTGGACGGGATAAACCACGGCGGACGCAGTAATTGGGCCAGTGTTTTTCTCTCTTCCGCGTTATCTTTGGCCAGTTCGGGAAGTAGGTCTTTGACGTAGAGTACACCGAGGATCTGATCCAGTGACCCGTCGTAGACGGGGATTCGCGTGCGGCGTACCGTGATCACAAATCGCACCATCTCGGTGAAACTTGTCTTGCTCTCAAGAGCATCCACTCGACTGCGGGGAGTCATTACGTCGCTGACGTCGGTGTCACCCAACTCCATTACGCCTTCAATCATCTCTCCAGCCGCTGCCTCAAGCACGCCATCGCGAAGGCCGGCCGTTAGCACGCTGCGAATTTCATCTTCGAATAATTCCTCGTCGTCTGGGTCATCCTGTTCTGGACGCCCGGCGAGACGTCGAAAAAACTCGCCCACCACCTTCACGCCGATCGTCAGTGGCCAGGTTATTTTCTGCGCCACCCACCAGAGCGGCCATGTGTGATAGACGAACGGAGCGGCGAACAGCTTGTTCACTGCCCAGGGGATCCAGAGATTGATAGCGAGCACAACAATGGTCGAAGAGGCTGAAAACAACGCGAAGGAGCTGGTTGTCATGTCGCTATCCTGGCTTGCCAACCAGGCCGTTGCCGCCGACATGCCAACGACCGTGCCCAAGATTTGTAGGCACTCGGCGCCAAGGGCCGCTTCTTCATGTTCGGCCAAAATGATCCGATCGAGATTGGATCGGCGCCGGCGAGCGTACGCCTCGACCGGATGTCTCGGAATCTCCTGGAGGACCTTGCTTCCAGTTGCACTCATGCACGCGAGTGCCGCTCCCAGTCCAGCCATCCACATCAAGGCCAATTCGGTCATTTTGTGCTGAAGTCTACGACCCAGCCTCCTCTTCTGCGGTTTCGCTGACGTCACGGTCATAATGCGGTGCCAAACCAAACGTCGCCAGTACGGCTCGTTCGGCTTTTCGCATTTCTTGACGATCGTGTTCGTCGCGGTCATCGTGCCCAATCAGATGCAATGTGCCGTGCACAACGTATAACAAGCACTCACTGCTAGGTGCCCAGTCGAACAGGGCGGCCTGCCGACAGGCGGTATCCCAACTCACCAGCACTTCCCCCTCCAGTGTTTGTTCTGATGGGGATGGGGCGTGGGACGAGCTGGATTCAGCGTATTCGTCCAGCCGAAAACTAAGAACGTCGGTTGGGTAATCGTGGTCCAAGTACTGCCGATTTGCTTGTTGGATGGTGGCGTCCGACACGATGGCAATACTGAGGTCGAACGAACCAAAACCGGCATCGTGAACGATTGCCCCGACCGCCGCGCGAATTGTCCCCTCTAACTCGTCCGGGACCTCGTCAATCAGCGTCACCACTTCGATCTTTGGCATCGGTTGGTCGAATCCGTCGGTCACAGATCACCCATCTCGGGAGTCGAATCGGGCGCATGCCAGCTCTCCCAAACATCCCAGAATTCGGGCAGTCCGTCGCCGTATGTTTCACGGGCCCTCAATGCAATATGGGCCAGGGTCTGGCCCTTGAATTCTTCAAGTGTGGTGCCGCAGTCGACCGCCAGCTGCCGAACGGCAGTTAATAACGCCGCCCCACAATCTCCCTCGTCAAATCGTTCTTCGTTTGGATTGTATTCGGCGGTCATGAGAGCAGTATTTGTCCAGATCTTGCGCGAGGATTATGAAACCCCTGGTTTAGAAGGCCGCGGTCTAGGACGCGGACCGTTGGCCGGGGTACTTGATTCGTGAATGATATACCGATTGCAGAGACTTGGCGAGACTGTCTTGGATCAAGTGAAGTTCCTTGAGCGTCAACCCACAATCATCAAACTGTCCGTCCAATAGGCGTTTCAAGACGATGTCGTGTACGAGTGACTCAATTCGCGCGGGTGCGGGGTCGACCAACGTTCGGCTGGCGCTTTCGACGGCGTCGGCCACCATCATGACACCCGCCTCTTTGGACTGAGGTTTCGGTCCCGGGTATCGGAAACTAGTTTCGTCAACCTCGGTGTCCGGATCATCCTCAGATTGTTTGGCGGCCTGGTCATAGAAATACTCGACGAGAGTGGTGCCGTGGTGTTGCTCGATGAAGTCAATAATCGGGCGAGGCAAGTGGTGCTGTCGCGCCAAGTCGAGACCGTCTTTGACGTGGGCAATGATCACCAGAGTGCTCATTGCCGGAAGTAACGACTCATGTCGGCTGCCACTGTCGCCTTGGTTCTCCACGAAATACTCAGGCTGAGTCATCTTGCCAATGTCATGAAAGTACGCGCCGACGCGAAGCAACAGACCATTGGCACCGATCGCCTCTGCTGCCGCTTCCGATAGCGAGGCAACATTGATCGAATGGTTGTACGTACCGGGAGCGCGTTGGGCCAGTTGTTGCAACAAGGGGTGTCGGGCGTCACCTAATTCGAGCAGACTGAGGTCGGTCTGCACGTCGTACAGTTTCTCGATGAATGGCAACAATCCGGTCATGATGACGCCGGCCACGACCGTACACAAGGCAAACCATGCGGCGCCTTGCACGAGGAGCCATGTGAACAAGACGTCGGTAGCCAATACTTCGGCAATAAGATCCTCTCCGGGGCTGACAAACGATTGGTCCACGAATGTCCCCACTCCAACAGTCGTTGCGGCTGTCACTGCGCCACCAAGCAAGCCCACCGTGATGAGTTTCGTGCGACTGCGGATTCTCCCAAGGAATAGTACACATGACGAAACAGCCGCGACCAAAATCACCAGCTCGGCGATTCCTTGTCCTAGCGACATCGTGACGACCAATGCCAGCGCGATGCCGACAAGTAACGCCAACTCTCGACCGAATGCGATCGTCAACGTGATACCGCACATTGCCAGTGGCACGATCTCGGCGTGCCAGGCGCGAGCCGAGTAGGAGGTTAAAACGACCGTTACGACCACGGTGAGGACGAGCATGAAGAAGGCGTAAGAGTTGGTCAGTAGGGAGCGGGCGTTGAACACAATGAATGCGCCACACAGCGCATAGAATGCCGTGTACATTCCGATCGCGGCCAGTGAATGACGCAGGCTCTTGCTCCAGCTCAAGTTCGCCACGTATTGGCGATGCTCCAATTCTAGTAACGGTATGTGCACTTCCGCCGTTAGTGGCTCTCCCGCTTCCGCCAGTTTGTCATCGACGCGATGCGTGTAAACCTGCTCGTCGATAGCGTCCTCCGCCGAGCGTCGGGCCTCTTCGGTTGCGTCTGCGTTCAGCGTCAACGTCACTGGCAACACTTGTTGGCGTATCCAATGCTCGGTGACCTTCGCCAAGAGTGTTGCGTCTTCGTTCGAGAACTCGTGCCGTTGCAGCTCGAGAACCAAGTCGGATTCTAAGGTGACTTGTACGTCGGCAATCCGCACGTCTTCGCTCTCAGCGCGACGCAGAAAAGAGTTGTCGCCAACAGGGTGAACCATGATCGCAGTTTGATTCAAAATGAATGTCTGGTCTTCATCTTCTAGCGGGTGCGTCATTTTCGTTAGCAAGCCGTTTTTTTCCAGATCGTTGAACACGCGCTGTACCGCTGTCTCCCAATTGGCATGCGTCTGTTCGTCCGCTAGCGCCGATCGCAGTTGCGCCAGTGACTCGTCCTTTTTTTCGTCGCTGCCAAAGAAAGCATGAAACAACTCGGGCGTTACCGATTGGTCCGGGTGCATACCGACAACCTCTAGCAACCGGTCTTTTAGCGCGGCTCGCATTTGAAGCAGTGGAACCGGATCGTTTTGGTAGATCGCCAATGTCTCGGCACGCGCTCGACGGCGCAAGGCCTCGGTGCGAGCAGGAGCGGGACGGGTGAACTCGACTCGGCTGTGGATCGGCCGAATGGGCACATATCCGCTGCGGTAGGGGAAAGGAGGTTTCCATGCTCCCGTTACCGTCCACATCACCATCGCACCGGCGAACAGGATACCCAGCCGAAACAGATTATCGCGCCGGCGAATCGACTTCCAAAGGACAGCCAAACGCCCCGGCTGATTGCGAAGTGAAGCGACCCGTTCAGCACGAGACCGTTTTGTGCTCGATTGCGACATGGACCTATCGACGGTTGCGGCTTCGACGAGCCTTAGATGGCGGCTGGTCGTAGGCTCGGACGATCTCCTGAACAAGTCGGTGACGAACGATATCTTGCTCCGTCAAGTGTACGACTCCAATTCCGGCAATACCATGCAATCTTTCCACAGCATCGATTAATCCACTCCCCTGATGGTGGGGTAGGTCGATTTGTGTAACGTCCCCAGAGACGACGATCTTTGAATCGGCACCCATGCGGGTCAAGAACATCTTCATTTGGGAAATCGAGGCATTCTGCGCTTCGTCCAAAATGATGAATGATTCATTGAGGGTCCGCCCGCGCATGTAGGCAAGTGGCACCACCTCGATGACATCTTGCTCCATGAATCGCTTGAATTGATCGAAGTCGATCATCTCATGCAAAGCGTCGAGAAGAGGACGAAGGTAGGGGTTTATTTTGGCGAGCAGGTCTCCCGGAAGAAATCCGAGGCTCTCACCTGCTTCGACAGCCGGTCGAACCAAGACGATTTTTCGGACAAGTTGGTTCTTCAAGGCTTCGACGGCCAATGCCACGGCCAAATAGGTTTTTCCAGTACCGGCCGGCCCGACAGAAAATGTCAACTCGCGTTTGCGAATCGTATCGACATAGGCAGCCTGGCCCGGCGTGCGCGGCGTAACGCGTCGGCTGACGTTGATTACATCGATTGAGGCGGCGGGTACCGTTGAGCCATTAAACCCTGCGAGGATGCGTGTCAGGTCATCGTCAGACAGACCACCAGTCCGTTCAACGATTGTCTTGAGCTGTTCCAACACGCCCGCCGCTTGCGCAACAGCTTCGGCCTCGCCAGCCACTCGGATCCGGCCGTCACGGTGCGTCACAGCGACGCCAAAAAGGTCACGAATTTTCTGCAGGTTTTGATCGCGCGGCCCAAATAAGGGCAACGCCAACTGCGATTCCACTAACGGAATAGTCGCTTCAAACATTCGTGTAACGTCGCCCGGTATTAGGGCGACCTCGCTGGTTTTTCAAGCACATACAACTATACCTAATCTGAGACAACGTAGTACGCGTCATGTTCACGATTTATTCATAAGTCATTAATTGAAACCGGCTTAAGAGTTTTTCTTTTTGAGGCGTTTCCGTGCGACTATCGTCCAGTTTTCTCATTTCTTGAAGCGGGCGTTGGCCTGGGGGACCTGTGCCGAATCTAGTGCCCCGATTCCGAAGGGCTCGTACGTCGCGTCGGCCCGTATAACGGCGGGAAGTGCATCCTTCGCTCGTGCTTGGGTTGCGGTCACAGCCGGAAATCGTCACGGCTCCGTCAGCGAGGGATGACAACGTTGCCCCGTTGACCAACGCGGAATTAGTTACGTAGACTAACGCGTTTGCCATCAAGACGAGATGTTAACAGGAGATACGCGGTGCCGGGAACGTGTGTGATCGGATTGCAGTGGGGAGACGAAGCGAAAGGAAAGCTTGTCGATTTGCTGACCGGGAAGTTCGACATCGTGGTGAGGTATCAGGGTGGCGCCAATGCCGGGCACACCGTGGTGGTAGGCGACCAAACCTACAAGCTTCACCACATTCCAAGTGGAATCCTCAATCCCAACGTTTCCAACATCATCGCTTCGGGCGTTGTCCTGAATCCACCAACCGTCTTGGAGGAAATCCACGGCCTGGCATCTCGTGGGATCGACGTGTCAAAGAACCTGAAGATCAGCGATCGGGCTCATGTGGTGATGCCTTGGCACATGGCCGAGGATCGAGCGCTGAACGATGTGATCGTCGATGGTGAGAAAATCGGCACGACACTCCGCGGAATTGGGCCGTGCTATCGCGACAAAGTCGGGCGGAACAACGCGGTCCGAGTGGGAGACATGATTCGTGACGATTTTCGTGCACGCATCGATCGGATTGTTGCTGCCAAGCAGCCCTACCTCTCCAGTCTGGCATGCGAGTCGACATTGGACGCAGGGGAGATCTATCGAGAATACAAGGCCTACGCCGACGAGTTGCAGCCGTTTGTGATCGATACGACCGCGATGTTACTCGACGCGGTGGAGGAAGACAAAGCGTTGCTTTATGAAGGCGCTCAAGGTGCCTTGTTGGACATCGACCACGGCACGTTCCCATTCGTCACCAGCAGCAACAGTTCCGGAGTCGGCGTCTCGGCGGGTGCCGGCGTGCCCGGCCGGTGGGTGAACGAAGTCATCGGAGTCGTCAAGTCCTACACCACTCGGGTTGGCGGCGGTCCATTTCCAACCGAACAGGACAATGAAATAGGTCAAACGATACGAGATTTGGGAAACGAGTATGGTACAACGACCGGTCGTCCACGACGCTGCGGTTGGTTTGACGCGGTTGCGGTTCGATATACGGCTCGGCTGAGTGGCGTCAGCGGACTTTCGGTCATGATGCTCGACGTGCTCAGTCAACTCCCTGAAATCAAAGTCTGCACGAGCTATGAGCTTCATGGCGAACGGATCACGCACTTTCCGAGCCACTCGGAAGACCTGCGTCTTGTAAAACCAAATTACGAGACGATTCCCGGTTGGATGACCGACGTCACGGAAATGCGAGAATACTCACAACTGCCCGATGGGGCGAAACGATATTTGGACCAAATTTCGGCATGGGTAGAACGTCCGGTGGAAATCGTGTCGGTCGGCCCGGACCGAGAACAGACAATTTTCGTCCCTTGATTTGACGGTCCGCTTTACGAATAGCGACAGGTCTCCATGTCGACCAAACCCGATCATGACGATGATGCGGCCCAGGACAAAGCCGATGGCTCACTGGAGTCGTTGGGACTCACTCGCGAACGAGCTCCTCGGCACATCGCCGTGATCATGGACGGAAACGGACGCTGGGCACAACGACGCGACTTGCCTCGCATCGAGGGACACCGTCGCGGGGTCGCTAGCGTTCGCCGCACGGTCGAAGAAGCCGCCCGACTCAAGCTGGAGCAGTTGACTCTGTACTGTCTGTCTAGCGAAAACTGGAAACGCCCCCAACATGAACTCGACTTCCTCATGCACTTGCTACAGCAGTACATGATTGAGGAGCGTCAGACGATCATGGAGCAGGGAGTTGTGGTGGAGACGATCGGCCGGCGCGATGGCATCCCTCAGGAAGTCCAGACAGAGATCGACAAGACCATTCAAATGAGTGCGGATAACGGTGGGATGACCCTTTGCCTAGCGATTAACTACGGGGCTCGAGACGAACTGGTCGACGCGGTCCGCCGCGTGGTTCGCGACGTGCAGGCGGGGAAGTTGTCATCGTATGCGGTTGATGAAGACGCGATATCATCTCGTCTCTATACGGCGGGAATGCCCGACCCGGATCTATTGATACGGACGGCCGGGGAGATGCGCATTAGCAATTATCTTCTCTGGCAGATAAGCTACGCCGAGTTGTGGATTACCCAGAAGTGCTGGCCGGATTTTGAGGAGTCCGATCTTCATCAGGCCATCCGAGACTTCGCAGACCGCGATCGCCGTTTTGGTGGATTGAGTGAGGATTTCTAACGTGCTCAGGACCCGATTGCTCCTTGCTGCGGCAATTCTAACACCGCTGCTGACCATGGTGTATTTGGATTACACTTGGGCCGATTGGGCCCCCGGTCTGGTGTTGTTGCCATTGGGATTTATTGTCTCCGCTCTGGCTGCCGGGGAAGTCCACTCGTTGTTGCACCACCAACTTGACTCCCGGCCCGTTTGGCCAACCATGGTGGGAGCGTTGGGCGTCATGCTGGCCACTGCCATGCCCATCGGTTGGGACCTAGCCGGCAAGGACTACCCGGCAGACTGTCCGGTCGGTCCGGCCGGTTGGCCCGTGCTCGCACTGGCGATCGGTGTGATGGTGTTGTTCGTCTTGGAGATGCGTCACTTTCGTGGTGGTGGCGAAGGAAAACACCTAGCCGCGCTCAGCGGCCAAGTTCTAGGTGTCGTCTACGCCGGATTTCTGCCGTCGTTCATGATCTTGTTGCGACGATTCGACAACTCGCAAACCGGGATGTTGGCACTCGTTTCCCTGTTGGTCATTGTGAAGATCGGAGACACTTGCGCGTACGCCGTTGGGAAAACGATGGGAAAACGCAAGTTCTCGCCCCTACTCAGCCCAGGTAAAACGGTCGAGGGCGCCTGCGGTTCAATTGTCGGGGCCGTGCTTTCCGCGATTGGTTGTGGACTTTGGCTGCAGCCCATGTTGACCGGTGATGCGTCAAAACCATCACAACTCGTTTGGTGGGCCTCGTTGGGCGCCGCGACAGGGATTGCCGGAATGGCGGGTGACTTAGCCGAGTCTCTGTTGAAACGAGACGCCGGAATCAAAGACTCTAGCTCGTGGCTTCCCGGGCTCGGCGGAATCCTCGACGTCGTCGACTCAGTGCTCTTTGCCGCACCGGTTGCCTATATATTTTGGATTGCCAAATAGCCGGCGCAATCTGTGCAATGAAGGGGCAACGTCCCATTGCGTTTACCTAGCCCAGCCCAACGGGCAGGGTTTCGTCCAGCCATTAACCGCCAAGGGCCCGGCCAGTTGCCGTCAACAGGTGAGTCAATCGGCCGGACCATTAGCCCTCGCCGTTCCAAGGTGGCAACCGAATCCCAGCCGGATAGGCTGGGTTAGGTAAATGGCTGGGCCTTTGGCCCGCGAATGTAACACCGAACGTCGCCCAATGTGTGGCACTGGCTCAGCCAGTATTTTGATTCAGACGACCTTCAAAAACGACGCCAGTTAGACCCGAGGCTAGCGGCTTCGGCTCAGTTCGCGACCGCACTGGCTCCCAGGAGACGCTTGGCCTCCTTGATCACGAAATCAGGCTTCATGAAGGGCTCGTAACTGATGTCTTGCCACCGAACCATCCCCTGGGCGTCGATAAGAAACGTCCCATGCAATGGCATCTCCTCGAAATCATCGTGTGCTCGATAGCTGCGAAATACTGCCAGATCTGGATCGGCTACCAACGGAATCGGCAAGTCGCCATCGTAATTCTCGACGGACTTTCGCAGCCCTTCATCGTCGTCGCTACTAATCGCAACGACCTCGATACCGGCCTCTTTAAACGCCTCCATTTTCGGTCCAAATGCCTGAAGTTGCTCAGCGCAGT
>DUDC01000248.1:0-36726 GCA_012959465.1 Planctomycetaceae bacterium | reverse complement strand
ATTTCAGATCGACTAAATCCATTTGAGCACGGAATCCGGGACCCTCTGCCCCCGTCTTGCCCTTGCTCTCAGGCAGCGGACGAAAGATCTGCTTCTCACCCTTCTTAGCCAGAAAGCTGCGTACTTCGATCTTAGATATTGCAATGCCTTTCTTCTTCGCAGCACGATATAATTTTGCTTGCCCGGGTGTTCCCAATTCTTTGGCCAGTTCGGCCAGGCATTGGAAAACGGGCGTTTCCAAGTCGATTTCAGCCGACAGCTTTCGCAGGTTGTCGAACTGTTTGCGAGCTTCGTCCTTTTTTCCAATCTTAGCGTACAGGTGAGTCGCTTGCGCCAACGGAACAACTTCGCTGGAGTGGCGTGCGAGGAACTTGACCAATTCCGCCTTGGCTTTATCGTTTTCGCCGGCGGCGATGTGGATTGCGGCGAGTCGCGGTCCGCTAACCCTGGCTTTTTTCAGTTTTTCAAGTGCCGCCTTAAAGTCACCCTCCGCGACGGCGAGCCATCCAGTCAGCTCCCCACTCGCCTGGTCGAATTCACGAATGGCGGTTGCGAACGCACGGGTCTGGTCTTTCTTAATCTTGGCTTCCGCCGCCTTTCGCTTTTTTTCATCCTTTTCGGTCAACGCTTCAACCGCTTTTGCGATCGCCTTGTCCCGCTTCTTCGTCTCGGCCGCCGACATTTGATTCAATTCTTCGATCGCCGCATTGCCGCCGGCCTTGTCACCCGATCGAAAGTGAGCTCGACCCAAGGCCCGCAATCGTTTCGCCTGCTCGCGAGGGATGTCGGTCGCCTCCAGATAGGGAGTGTCGCAAAGCTCAATCGTTAAATCCCAAAGTTCGAAGGTTTGCAGGACTTGAAACAGTCGAGTGCGACCGTACGAGGCGCTACAGCCGCCTCTTCCCAGGTGGTTGTATTTGGGATGATGCGGCAATTCGGTCATGTTCTTCGCCAAATCGACGGCGTCCGACGCGCGACCGATGAAGATCAAGTTTCGAATGAGCCATTCATTGTTGTGCGCGAAGTTGTGAATCTGATCGGGTAATACACGATCTCGCATCATATGCGCATGATCCACTCGGGCCGACGCTTCTTGTTGCCAAACGGCGTCGTTGTATCGTTTAAGGCGAGAATAAATGTGTCCGGGCATGTGCCACATGTGGGCGACACCGGGCATTGTTTGACCGCATATCGCGGCCGAAGTCAGGGCTTTTTTTGGCCGCTCACCATCCCAAAGATGAATTCGATAATGGTGCGATGGGTGCATTGGATTGGCGGCGAATACCTCCGACAACAATGCGTCGACCGACAAGTGTGAATAGATCTTTAGTCCGTCAGATCTTCGCTTCCAGAATTCTAGAGCGAGGAAGGCCTTGGCATCGACGTCGTCGGGGTATTCGTAGAGGATGCGTTCGAAGGACTTGATGTAATTCGATCCGCGTGCCTTCCTCTTGTCCGCATTGGACGTATCCGCGTTTAGAAAGGCGTGCAACGCGTCGATGTAACGCCGTTCACGATCGGAAACACCGGCCTTTCTCTTTGTGGCCTCTGCGATAAAACCCTTGCCGCGTTTCGTATTGCCCATGTTCGACATGGCCATGCCCCAATAGGTCATTGCACAATCGGGATCCAGTGAAGCAGCATGGCGGAAGGATCTTTCCGATTCGAGGTACCAGAATCCGTGTAGCTGGGACACGCCTTGGTTAAAGAACTTCTGCACCTCTTCGTTTGACGTTGTGATCTTGAATTGCACATTGCTCATACCAGACATCAGGTAGGCGTGTTGTCGCGCGCCCTCGTTGAAGATCTCGCCGTGATTGGAATGACCGGCCAGAGGCCCGCTTTCGACCGCTTGATCCTTGTCCGCCGGTTTCGTGTCGGCAGCAGCATCTTTTGTCGGCGCTACTTTTGGTGGCTCGACTTGAGGCGGGGCGACCGTTTCTTGAGCGTTGGCGATTGATGAGGCGGCCCAGACCAGCAAGACAAAGAGGGATTGGAGTCTGACGGTCATGGAGGGTTCCCTAGTCCAACGAAACGATTCACTCGCGCGGTGTGAAATCAGAATATTTGCGGTGGGCAATGGAGCGGGGTGACGCCGCGGTAGGTAAGGTATAGACGAATTTATTAGCACCTAGCGTAAGTGCCTGGTCGGCAAGTGGCAAGCCGCAAAAAGGTGCGTCCAACACCCAAAATTAACGCGTATTACTGGTATCCACTATGGCCATTGACTTTAGAGCCACTGTTAGAATGGCCGGGAGATGCTGATTGTACTGACGGCATTGCCGTGGCACGGCTACAAGCGGTAGAATTCGTAGCATGACGCAGTGACAGACTAACTTCGACGCTTTCCTGGACTGAGGCTTGGGGACATGATGCACCGGCCGGTATGCAGCCGTTTTACTTCAAAACTTTCAATTTTTCGCGTCGTGGCACAATCGACGATCGTCTGCCTTGGATTGGTGATACTCCCGATCGTTCAGGCCGTGCCGCCCAGCCAGGATCTACTTTCCAAGGATGCCAAGGGTTGGCTTTCTTTTCCCGACTACAAAACGATGTCCGCCCGTTTCGATCAGACGCAATGGGGGATCGTGCTCGCCGACGCCCGACTGGCGCCGTTTCGAAATCAACTTCGTCAGCAATTCAACGACCAACTCGCGACCGCCGAGCATCGGCTTGGCGTTCGCATTGCTGACCTCGGGGACGTTGCCACCGGTGAAATTGCTGCGGCCGCTCTACAATGGGGCGATGATGAAAAGGACCTGCAACGCGGTTTTGTCCTGATCATCGACGTGACGAAAAATGAAATGGCGGCGCAGAACCTATTGAACAACGTCATTCAATCGTTGCAGAAAAAAGGCGCGAAGATCGAGACGAAGGGCAACCACATAAGTGCCAGGCTGAAGGCCAAGAACCTGCAGACACACAACATCGAGTTCTATCTGAACAAGACAGTCCTGATCGTTACGGACCACATTGTTGTTTTGAATGATGTACTCGCTCGACTGAAAAACCCTGCCGCTGCCGATTCACTGGCGAGGAGCGACGCGTTTCAGACAGTTCAGAAACAACTGGACAATGCTGCACCAAACCTGAAAACGGACAGCCAGTGGTTCGTCATTCCGTTGGACTATTCGGCGATTGTGCGTGATGCGAATGAAGGGCCAAGACGGCGCCGGCGAGACCGTATCAAAGTGTTGCGGCGACAGGGTTTTGACGCCATTGAAGCCGCTGGTGGGAGGCTTGGTTTCGCGCAACAAGGCCGAGATTCGACAATGGTCTCCTTCATACACGCTCCTCAAGCGAAGCGAAAAAATGCAGTCTTGGCGCTCAATTTCCCGCCCGCCGCCGAACTACCTCCCGACGAATGGGTGGACAGTTCCGCGGCCTCCTCGTCGGAAGTCTCCTGGGACATTGCCTTTGCCTTCGCTCAGCTGAAGAGCCTGGTCGACGACTGGCTCGATCAACCCGGGTACGCTCAGGCGCTGCTAAGTGAAATGGCGGAAGACCCGCGGGGGCTGCAGATCGATATCGAGAAGGACCTCATCGCGCAAATGAAAGGACGCTTGAGTTTTTCCCGCAATGTCGTTCTGCCGGTTACTGAAACAAGTGAGAAGATCGTGATATCGATCCCACTCGTTAATGCGCCGGTTCTGCAACAGTTGTTCAAGGCGCGTCTACCGAAGGATACCGGCATCAAGCATCATATTTCCAAGAAGAAACACGATGTTTGGGAACTTCTGCCGCCAAAGAGGAGAGGCGATGCACCGCCTCGACAGGGATTCGGCCCACGGGACCCTAAACCAGCGAATGTTGGCAATAGGGTCAAACGAACGATCAACCCCGGAATTACGGTCGCGTACGGACGTTTTTTTTACTGTAGCGATTGGATGTACTTGGTTGATTTGGTCGACGCCAACTGGAAGCAACGCAACCACTTGGCAGCGGATAACGGCTACCAGGGCGTCATGGCCGAGCTGGGCCGAATGGCTGCACAAGAACAGGGAGGCATCAGTTCTTCTCAGTTCATCGATATCGCGGGTGCCTACCGGATCAACTATGAGTTGATGCGTCTAAACAAGATCGCCAAGTCGGAGAGTTTTCTCGTCCGCTTGATCCGCGCGATCTCCAGAGAAGACGAACCAGAGGATGAGTCAACACCGAAGAAGAGGATTAATGGCGAGAACTTGCCCCCATTTGCCGCCATTGAAGGAAAGTTCGGTCTCGGAGGCTATCACGTTTATACCCGCCCAGACGGTTGGATGATCTACGGGTGCGTTCTTCCCCCAACACCCGCCGCGCACTGATTTGTCATTGCGGAATTTTAGGTTGGGCGATGCGAGATCACGGCCCGCATCTGGCTCGGTCTTTCTTCCACAGCGCTTTTCCGATGGAACGGTGGGCGGTACATTGATGGTCTAGCAAAAACTAATTTGTACCAATTTCGAGGTCATCATGAGACGGAACACCGTTGCTTCCTGGGTAACTGCCATTTTGTTGGTCGCCACGCTTTCCTCCTACTCATCCGCCGAAGGGCTCAATTCTCTTTCGTCGTCCGAATCCAAGGCGGGTTGGAAACTGCTATTCGATGGCAAAACCACTGGCGGTTGGCGGAACTACAAGAAGGATACGATCGGTAAAGGCTGGTCGGTGGTGGATGGTGCGTTGACTCGGACCGGTGGCGGGGCTGGAGACATCATCACCGCGGAACAGTACGAGGACTTTGAATTGTCGTTGGAGTACAACATCTCCCCAGGTGGGAATAGCGGCATCATGTTCCATGTGTTGGAGAATGCTCGCGGCGCACCGTGGAGTGGTGCCGAGATTCAGGTTCAAGACAACGTCGACGGGCATGACCCACAGAAATCCGGTTGGCTCTATCAGCTTTATAAAGCGTCTGAGGATGCGACGAGGCCAGCAGGAGAGTGGAACCACCTGCATATCCGCATTTCAAAGGATGGATCCTCCGTACACATGAACGGTATTCGTTACTACAAATTCACGATTGGAAATGCCGATTGGAAGAGCCGCGTCGCCAAGAGTAAGTTTGCCGATACGCCCGGTTGGGCAGAGGCAACCAAGGGCCACATCGTCTTGCAGGATCATGGCAACCAAGTCGCCTACCGAAACATCAAGATTCGCGAGCTTACGCCGGGAAAACCTGTCGTCGATCCTATTGACCGAAAACTTGCCCTGCGACCCGCGATTGCCTTTCCCAATTTGGAATGGGATGGTTGGTCAACAGACAGCGACGATGGCAGAGTTCGTTCTTTCCGACCGATTGTTTTGACTCATGCTAATGACGGAAGCGATCGCGTTTTCGTGGCGACACAACGCGGCGTCATCCACGTGTTCCCCAATGATCAGAAAGCGAAACGCTCCAAGGTGTTTCTGGATATTGAGTCCAAAGTGGTTTATAAGGACCGCCAAAACGAGGAGGGCCTGCTAGGTTTTACCTTCCACCCGAACTTCAAAGAAAACGGCCAGTTCTTCATCTATTACACCACTCGCGACAGACCGCAGACTTCGGTGATTTCGAGATTCCGCGTATCAAAAGACGATTCGAACAAGGCCGACGCTAAGTTCGAGGAAGAGATTCTCCGTATCGCACAGCCTTACTGGAACCACAATGGCGGAACGATTGAGTTTGGTCCAGACGGGAAGTTGTACGTTGCTTTAGGAGACGGAGGCGCTGGAAACGACCCGCATGGAAATGGGCAGAATCTCTCGAAGTTGTTAGGGTCGGTCCTGCGAATCGATGTGGATAAGAAAGACGCAGGCAAGAACTACTCAATTCCGGAAGACAATCCGTTCGTTGGCCAACCCGGCGCGCTCGGTGAGATTTGGGCCTACGGCATTCGCAACATCTGGCGGTTGTCTTTTGATGCCGAGACCGGCCTCTTATGGGCAGGTGACGTTGGCCAGAACTTGTGGGAGGAAATAAACATCATCACACGCGGTGGCAACTACGGTTGGAATCTTCGTGAGGGTGCCCACCCCTTTGGCCGTAAAGGATCGAGTCCCCGTGAAGATTTGATCGAGCCGATTTGGGAATACGATCATGAAGTTGGTCGGTCGATAACCGGCGGTGTTGTTTGTCAGAGCGACCGAATTCCTGAATTGAAGGGTGCCTATGTCTACGGCGACTATATCAGTGGCCGTTTGTGGGCATTGAGATACGACGCGGCGGCAAATAAGGTGATTTCCAATGAGGGAATCCCCAGTTCGTCCGCGCTACAGCCAATCTCATTCGGCAGCGATCAGCATGGGGATGCTTACATGTTAGTCGTCACGACAAACGGTCGCGGAATCTATCGTTTCGAGCGAATCGTCAAATCAGCCGGCACGCGTTAGCGTCCGGTTTACTTAGTCGACGTTGTGAGGATTACGAGTTCTGGCACATTCAACAGACCGCTTACGTAGCGCCGAGCGGCTGGATTTAGGGTGCACTGCCTACCAGTTCGTGAACGAGCCATCGGCGCGGTACAGACGCGGACAGTTGCCCTCTGGAATGGGAGGGTATCGCCCGACGGCCGATTCATCGATTTCAACTCCGAGCCCGGGAGCGTCGGGCGGCAGCAGATAACCGGAGTCAAAAGGGTTTCAAGCCATGGCTCCGAAGTATCGATGCTCAAGCCGCCTCTAATCATCCTCAGGCAATGATCTCGCGGATCGGTTCGCCGAAGTCGATGTCGAGCCGTTTGTGGCCCGGGACTTCCAAGCGTCGTGGGTCGATGCCAAGTTGGTGGAGCAACGTTGCGTGCAAATCTGTGACGTAGTGGCGGTTTTCCGCCGCGTGGAACCCGATCTCATCGGTCGCACCGTGGGTGATTCCGCCTTTTAGCCCGCCGCCAGCCATCCAAACAGTGAAGCCATAGGGATGATGGTCGCGGCCGTCCGACCGCTCGGATCCAGGAGTCCGCCCGAACTCGGTTGCCCAAACGACAATCGTCTCATCCAGCAAGCCGCGTTGCTTGAGGTCAGTCAACAGGGCGCCTATTGGTTGGTCAACAGCCTTGCAACGAGTCGAGTGATTCTGTTTCAGTTTTGAATGGGCATCCCAACCGTTATCGTAAATTTGCACAAAACGCACTCCCCGTTCAACTAGCCGGCGAGCTGCCAGGCTCTGTCGACCCACCGTTGCACAGGCCGGATCATTGAGGCCGTACATTTCTTTGGTTGTCGATGTTTCGTCTTCGATTCGTACGATTTCTGGGACCGACATTTGCATGCGAAAAGCAAGTTCATACGATTTGATGCGCGCCCGGAGTTGCGCATCATCGGGGTAGTCGACGCCAGCCACCGAGTTGAGACGGTCGAGTAGATTGAGTTGGTCGCGGCGTTCAGCTAGCGTAATGTTGTTTCCCGGAGTGCCGAACGGCAAAGGTTCGCTGCGATTAATGGCTAGGGACACGCCCGAGTGCTCGGGCCCTAAATAGCTCCCGTCATGGGCTCCCGCACCGCCGCAGCAATCACCGGGAGGTGGTCCCATCACTACAAACTTCGGCAAATTGTCGTTAAGCGAACCGAGGCCATAATGAACCCAAGAGCCGATGGCCGGATAGAATCCATCAAATATGTGTCGCCCGGTGTGAAACTGAAGCTGTGCCGCATGGTCGTTGTCGGTTGTCCACATCGAGCGTACGACGGCGATGTCGTCGATACAATTCCCTACGTGTGGCCACCAATCGCTGACATCAATTCCGCTTTGTCCCCTCTTTTGGAAGCCGATTTGCAGGGGAAAGAGAGTTGACATCAATGCCCGTGGCGTGCCAGCAAAGTCGCGAACGTTCTTGCGGTAGAATTTCGAGTTGAGAATAGCAGTCCGGTATGGTGACTCATCAATTGTCTTGCCAGCGTATTTGTTGAGGGCCGGTTTGTGATCAAAGCTCTCAAGATGGCTGGTTCCTCCCAACATGAAGTACCAAATCACCGATTTTGCCTTTGGCTTGAAGTGTGGGTCGCCGTTGGGTGATGCTCGTCGCTCGCTGGCTGTAGCGCGGCCATCGTTGTTCAGCATCGACGCGAGGGCTAGGCCGGTGAAGCCCATTCCTATATCCGACAGAAACTGGCGTCGCTGCACTCGTCCGCAGAGTGGTCGATTTTTGGTCATTTTGAAATCTCTTTACTGAGGCCGATCGAGCCTGTCCCGCATCAGCGAATCGTGACAAATTCGTTATGGCTAAACAACACCTGAATCAGGTTCTCTCTGGCACGCTGCACTAGATCGGCCGAAGGCGCCCGTTTCGCTGTGCCTCCGGGAGCAAAAGTTCGTGATTCTTTTGACCTTAACACATCGAGATGGTCTGCCAGGAACTGTCGACAGATTGACGACTCTTTATTGGTGGGTGAACGATTGAGGATAGTCTCGAACGCTGCCACAACAAACGGTTGCTCCTCTGTGTCTTCACCGGCGTCTAGCTCCATAGCAAGAGATTCCGCCAGTTTTCTCGACTGATCGAGCGCGAGTCCGCTGTTCATCAATGCGAGCGCTTGCTGAGGGACTACGCTTCGATGTCGGCGATAGCACCTGTTGGGATTGGCCATATCGAACACCGACAACATCTGCATTTGTTCATTGGGCGTATTGCGGAAGTAGAGGCTCCGTCGGAGGACGCTTTCACCATCCGACTCGGGAATCTCTGCACCGCCAGACGTCACGTCGAGTGAATCGGCGAGAAACAGTAGGCTGTCACGAACGACTTCGGCCTGCATGCGCTGAGAATTCATGCGCCACAGGTATCGGTTGTCGGCATCGGCTGGCTCCTCCCTGTCGCTGGACGAGGACTGCCTGTAGGTGGCTGAGAGGACGAGCAAATGGTGTATCGGTTTCATCCGCCATCCGTTATCGACCAGTTCCATCGCCAACCAGTCGAGGAGCTGCGGATGGGATGGTTCTGCTCCATTGGTGCCAAGGTTCGATACCGACTTGACTAACGGTTGACCGAAATGCCTCATCCAAATCTGGTTGACGGCCACACGCGAAGTTCGCGGATTGTTCGCGGCAGTGATCCACTTAGCCAGTGCCCGGCGACGTCCCGTGCTGGTTGCGGGATAGACTTCACCGAGCGGCTCGTAGGAGCCGTCGGCCGTCTCCAATGCCTGAATCGCCTTGTCGGTCGCCGTCTGTGCTTGCTTCAAATTCAGCTCTGCTTCGGCAACAGCTTTTGAATCGCTCGTCGCATTGTCAGCATTCAGCAACGTCAACGCTGCCAATCTCTGCTCGGCAACAAGCGACTCCTCCTGTTTCTTCGCAATCACTACCCGCTGTGCCGCTCGACTTGCTTGAAGAGATAGGTCTTTGATCTTGCCCGCCCGAAGACCGTACTTTGCGAGTTCGGCAGCGATTCTCGCTTTCATCGATTCCAATTCAGCTATAGCTGTCGCGCGTTTCAAATTGTTCACCGCGACTTGGTCGATGGCTTCCTGCTCCGATCTTAACAAGTCGTCCAGGGTGGGGACCAACTCTGTGACATGCAAGCTTAAGAATTCGGCCGATCCTGAATGAACCCATATCGCAAATCGACCGTCAGTTCGTGGCACAGGTAGTACATACTCCAGTTTGTGCTCACCGTTTAGCCACATCTGAAGCTGTGATCCGCGGACCTCCCACTCCAGGGTCGTGACTTCCCCGACCGCGAGTTTGGTTTTCACAATTCCGGACTGGGGATATACCTGTTTTCCATTCTTGCGATGGAAGGCTTGCACACTCTGCGTCGCGTCTCCAGTGCTGGTGTAGACGTCCTGCGAATTGCCCTGGTCGACATAATCAAAACTGAATCCGATCGATCGGTACGACCCGGGCTCTAACGGTCGGTACACGGCCTTCGCTCGAAAATTGCGAGGGTGATTACTCTTGGTCACCATCGTGAAGAAACTGCCAACCTTCTTTTCGAAAAGTCGTCCGTTCTCGTACTCCCAGTCGCCGTTGATGACGTGCCAAACCTCTTTCCTGGGTTTCGAAAAATCCTCGGCCAGGAATGGCTCGGTCTGATTCAAATCCAACTCACTTGATGCTCGTTGTGCCGTTGCCACGGCTCTACCAGCCTGCGCGACCGCTTCCGCTGATTGTGCCAACGTACGCTCGGCCTGCTTGAGGGCATCCACGGCCATTTTCACGCGGTCGTCAAGCAAATGGGATCGCATTGCTGGATAGTAGGCTGTCACCGGCAGATCAACGGGATGGATTGTCACTTCCGCTCCGCCGAGGGACGCCGGTACGTCTGGTGCCAAGGCGTGATCTTTGTCAGGAGACCGGTCATCGCCGCGAAGAAAAAGGTGCGTCGGCGCGTCACCTTCTTTGTCGTACACACGAGAGATCCCGTCCTTGAGAACCATTCCCAGCGTGCTGTCTTTTTCCCGTTCGGTAAACAACGACAGAGGTTCGGTTCGTACATCGTGCGGTTCGAAGAAAGCACGGAATTGATAGTACTCTTGTTGCGATAAGGGGTCGTACTTGTGATCGTGGCAACGCGCGCAACGCATCGTAACGCCGAGAAACGCTTCCGCGGTATGTTCGACCACGTCAAACATCCACACATTGCGATCGAATTTGTACCAATTCCGTCCTAAAAAACCCGTGGCTCGCACTACGTCCGGGTTGTCGGGAGCCAACTCGTCACCGGCCAACATCTCGCGGACCATCAGGTCGTAGCCCTTGTCCGCATTTAGTGATTCCACGATCCAGTCTCGCCACCGCCAGATGTGTCTTTGGGAATAGCGAATCTCGTTGATGTTGCGGCTGCCATACCAGTCGCTATATCGCCACACATCCATCCAGTGTCGTCCCCATCGCTCGCCGTATTGAGGACGATTTAGCAAGTCATCCACCACTCTTTCATAGGCGTCATCTCCGTTGTTCGTCAGAAACGCATGTAATTCGCTCCGCTTGGGAGGCAAGCCAATCAGATCAAGGTACACGCGTCTCAACCAAATCTCACGCGCTGATTCCGGACTCGGTACCAAGTCTCTCTGTTGATGCTTGGCGGAAATGAATGCGTCAATCGCATTGCGGTCCCATGAGGAATTGCCACGCGGAACAGTCGGTCGTTGTGGAACCTGGTACGACCAATAATCGTTTGCGTCGGCCTCCGGCTGTTCGTTATCTGGAGAATGCGCCCCAGCGACGATCCACCGGCGAATCACGTCGATCTCGTCGACGGACAGCGTGGCTCCTTGCTCTTTGGGGGGCATTTTGAATCCCGCCTCTCCCGTTAATGCATGCAGCAGCAGGCTCTTAGGAATGTTACCTGCAACAATGGCTGGGCCAGAGTCTCCGCCCATTCGCGCGGCGGATCCGGTGTCTAACCTCAATCCACCTTTTTGCTTCAATCCGCCATGGCATGCGTAACAGTGCTGGCGAAGCAACGGCTTTACGTCCCGCGTGTAGTCGACGGGCTCTCTCCCGTTTGCGACGTTCATCGCAACCAAACTGGCAACAATCATCGTTCTGACAACCAATGGCATGACATCTCCACGCTGGAAGCAAACGCATTACCACGCTCGGTGATTTTACCAGAACGAACTCACTCTCGCCGAAAGTGATCTGGGTTTTGTCCGATCAGACGAACTGTGAGGCTGGTCACGCGTATTCGAGCCGCAGGCGGTAGCCTCGGGTTATTCACGATCAGGCGAACTATGAGGCAGTTCACTTTCGGCGAAAGTGAACTGCGTATGTTAGTATTTTAGACGTCTAACGCGGCCGAATCAATTCGAGCTGTCAAAGGAAGATTGTCGTGCGTTACCCAATTCTGGCTTTCTGCCTATGGAGCCTTCTGTACCAAAATTTATCCGCCGATGGGCTCGACGAAGCGACCGCCAAGGAACTGTTGAGCCGGCCGATCCTTAATGCGGAGATGTCACAGCAAGAGATTCAGGCGTTCGTGGGAAAACGAATTCCATCGATGCCCGTGGTCGAGTCTCGCGACGCTTGGCAAACACAGGCAGATCGAATCCGGCAACAGGTGCTCGAACCAACTCGATCTCTGTGGGACGAGCGGACTGGCGCCGTTTTACCTCTCCATGAAACGGGGTTTAGACGTCTTGCTTGCACACAAACATGCCGATGCTAGCCGCGTTGCCGTAGCAGGTCTGTCGGGCGGCGGCCGGCAGACGAACTTTATTAGGTTACTCGACACCCGAGCCGCCGTCGGCCCAACGCTGTGGGGCGCTCTGTACGTGTCGTGGTCCCGTAGCGCCGAACACTCCAACCATCGAAAAATAACAAACAATGAACACACGCTGAAGTTACGCCTATCGTACTTCATCATTAAGCGAATGAGATAGACGCTCCTCAGTATATCCGCAATTGACCCGTGTGACGATTTTGAACGCCAGAACGGCCGCAGCATGTAGCAGCCCACGGAACGGACTTTCAACCGCGTACCGATTCCGGCCGCGTATGCGGCCTAGACTCATAGCCGTGTGGGCAGGCACGGTGATTGGTTGTGTTGCCAGCCATTCCGGCCGCGATTGTTCGCGGGCGGACAATCGTCAGGCAAGAACTTCTCGAATCACGTGTCCCTCGACGTTGGTCAGACGTCGGTTGATGCCATTGTGTTGAAACGTAAGGCGTTCGTGGTTCAATCCCAGCAAATGAAGGACGGTCGCGTTGAGGTCGTATAGCGGATGAATATCCTGGATAGCTTTCTTCCCGATTTCATCGGTCACACCGTGACTGACACCCGGTTTCACACCAGCCCCAGTGAGCCAACAGGTAAAGCCATCGGGGTTGTGGTCCCGGCCTTTAGAACCTTTCTGGAACATAGGCATGCGTCCGAACTCGGTACACCAGAGGACAAGCGTATCTTGCAACAGGCCACGAGACTTCATGTCGCGTATCAGTGCGGCGGCCGGCTGATCCAAAATCGCGGCGTGTTTGTCGTACTGTTCCTTGAGTTTGTTGTGGCCGTCCCAATTCAACTCGCCCCCGCTCGCGTAAGCTCCGTTGAACAGCTGAACAAATCGCACGCCATTTTCAATTAACCGTCGCGCCAGAATGCAGTTTCTAGCGAATGCGGCCTTCGTCGGGTTTGATTCATCGTCGGCGCCATACATTTTCAGCACATGGGCGGATTCGGTGCTGAGGTCACTGAGTTTCGGTACGCTCAACTGCATTCGAGCCGCCAACTCGTAGCTGGCAATCCGCGCTGCTAGTTTCGCATCATCTGGATGGCGTTCGAGATGGCGAGCATTCATTCGTTGCAACAGAGAACGAGCAGCTCGATCGGTCGCCAGCGAAACACTGGGTGGTGAGGTCAGGTGCCGTACCGGATTTTTGATGCTAAATGGCGTTCCCTGAAACTCAGCCGGAAGGAAGCCAGAACCCCAGTTGTTGACGCTCGCTTGTGGTACACCTCGCGGATCTTGAATCGCCACGAACGCGGGCAGGTTTTGATTCTCACTTCCCAATGCATAGGTCACCCAACCGCCAATACTAGGGAAGCCATCCGCCGCAAAGCCCGTCGAGAGGAAGTTCTCCGCCGGGCCGTGGGTATTCGTCTCGCTGGTCAGTGAATGGATGAATGCGATATCATCGGTGAGTTCGGCGAGGTTTGGGAGCATGTCCGAGACCATCTTGCCCGATTCGCCTCGAGGACGAAAAGCGTACTGTGGGCGGGCCAGATTGCCGGCAGGGCCCTGGAAAGTGACGGCTGGTCCATCGACCAGTGGCTTGCCATCTTGCTTAATGAGCTCAGGCTTGAAGTCCCACGTTTCGAGTTGACTGACGGCTCCCGCACAGAAAATGACCAGGACATTCTTGGCCTTTGCCGGAAAATGCGGAGGACGGACTGCGTAGGGCCGAGAGGGATCAATGGACGGTGGTGGCGAGGCCAACAGGTTGTCGTCTTTAAACAAGCTGGTCAGCGAGATGGAGCCGAGTCCGGCACCAGTGTTTGCCAGGAACCTGCGGCGATCGAGCCATTGGCGTCCGACCGTTGAGACGTGTTCTGGATTGGCAGGCATCGGAGACTCACGGCAGAAAAAGGAACTCGTTGGTGTTGTAAATCACGCGGCAAAGAGTCGACAGTCCATGCTGTGCGACGACGACGGTAGCAGAATTGATTTCGATAGGTTCCGGTTTTCGACCGAAAGCCAGTTGGTACGCGCGGGCAATTTGGAGCTCGACATCAGCACCAACATCTTTTTGAATTCGCGCCGCAAATGCTGCCGCCTCGTCGATCGTAAAGCGGCTGTTCAACAGATTCAACGCTTGGATCGGCGTTGTCGATTGGCGACGCCTGGCTGCGCTTTGCCCTGCGTCAGGACAATCAAAGGCACCGAATACGATGTCGCGCTCCATGCGGATTTTGTGAGCGTAGATCATGCGTCGTAGCCCACTAGCGTCAAACGATTCGATGGGCGGAAACCCGTTGAGTCCTCCCCTTGATCGAAAGAGGTCAAATCCTGGACCGCCAGTTTTAAAATTGAGACGGCCGCTGACAGCCAGCATGCCATCGCGGATCGATTCCGATTCGAGCCGCCGCGATGGAAATCGCCACAATAAACGCACGTCGGCGTCCTTTACTTGGGATCGCCGATCGATCTTACTGGATTGACGATACGTTGCCGAGAGAACCAGCAAACGATGTATCTTCTTTATCGACCATCCCGACCGAACAAACTCGACTGCCAACCAGTCGAGCAAGTCCGGATGTGTGGGCTTGGACCCCGTGCGACCGAAATCGCTCGCTGTTTCGACCAATCCCGTGCCAAAATGCCATTGCCAAATGCGATTGACCATCACTCGCGCTGTAAGTGGATTCTCTGGACTCGCGATCCAGTTGGCAAGGCCGCTACGCCGCTTCTGATCCGCAGCATCGATCGGCATTTTCACATTGCCTAATGCAGACAGTACTGCGGCGGTGACTTCCTCTTGCGGTTGTTCCGGATCGCCGCGCAACAACAGATGGGTCGCCTCCGGCACACTGAACTTGCCACCAAATACTAATTGCGACGCGTTGGCCGCATCAATCTGTGACTCCAGTCTCTCAACTTCTCGAACCAGACGCTCGGCTTCGGTCGCTTCATCGGCTGTTAGTCCGGCCGTCGAATAGCCCGTTGTTTTTCGTTTGTCGGATTCTTGTTTGCGTCGGTCCTGCGAGGTGGCGACGGTTTTCCATTGCTGGTTTTTGTCCAAGACTTCGATGGTGTACTTCAGCGCCAACCGATCCGAGAACTTGCCTTGGCGATCCCTGGCCCACTCGACACGTTCGATCCTCTCTGTCTTGGGGAAACGCAGTTCGATCCAGCCACGGCCATTTTCGCTGGACATCCAACTTCGGCCGTTGCCGTACTGCCCGTCGTTAATGTGTTCTAGTTTGTGTTGTTCGCTCTCTGGAGCGTTTCCCGACGAGGTTGCCATCGTGCCACTCGATGCGAGTGCCACGTTTTTTCCTTGTTCGTCGAGAATCTCCAACTCGTCGATGCAGGGCGCAAGTCGGTTGGTCTCGTGGATGGTGAAGCGAAGGCTCTCGGCGGGCACGGGACGAAAGCGGTCGATATTCCGGTGCGCCGTAATGGCAGAGCGAAGGGGTGGCAGAAAGGCAAGCCGCTTCATGGCGTCCAGACTCGTTCCCGCCTCCAACGTGTAGGCGGTGGCAAGACGATCAGAATATTGACCGTTTCGGTCGCGACTCCAGACGATTCGGCCAATTCGCATTGGCTGCGGAAATTCGAACAGCAACCAGCCGCGGCCCATCTCATTCGACATCCAACTGCGACTATTGCCGTATCGGCCATCATTGACGTGCTCGAGTCGATGGGAGGCCGACGTGCGACTTCCCGACGCGGTCACCTTCGTACCGAAGTCGGCAAGAGCCACATTCCGTGCTTCTTGTTCAGCCGTGTAGATCTCAAACTCATCGATGCACGGTTCAATCAAGCCCAGCGATGGATGCAGATTGGCGTCGTGAATCCGAAAGCGGACGTATTTTGCTTCCAGCGGATCGAACTGGTGTTCATTGATTCGCGGCCCGGTGGGACGTTGGTCTCCCCCAATAACAGCCAGCGGTTGGTACCTCGCCAGCATGTTTTCAATTTCCGCCACCCGCTGTTTAAGCGATTCTATTTCGCGGCGTTTTGCATCCGCCTCGGGTGACCGAATGGGGCGATCGCCATAGCGAACGCCACTGAAAAATGCCTGCATGGAATAATAGTCGCGCGACGAGATGGCGTCGAACTTGTGGTCGTGGCATCGTGCACATCCGATACTCAGGCCCAGAAACGTTCGCCCCGTGTTGATAACGATCTCTCCCAATTCATCTTGTCTAGCGAGCCGGATCGAGGCCGCATCTTTTCCAATTTGCCCGGGAAGTAACGCTGCAGCGGTGACCAGGAACCCAGTCGCAGCGTCCTGGCTGCAAAGATCACCCGCCAATTGCTCGCGGATGAATTGGTCATACGGCGTGTCATTGTTTAATGCCGCGATGACGTAGTCTCGGTACGGCCAGGCATTCGGCCGTTCGGTGTTTACCTCGAAACCGTGAGTGTCCGCGTAGCGGACGACATCCAACCAATGCTGCGCCCAACGTTCTCCGTAATGGGGCGACTTCAGCAATTCGTCAACGACCTGTTCGTAGGCATCGTCGCGTGGATCATCGACAAAAACACTAACTTGTTCCGGCGTCGGCGGGAGACCGATGAGATCGAAGTAGACACGCCGTAACCAGTCGACGCGGTCCGCCTCTAACGCAGGCTGAAGCCCCTTTTTTTCCAATCCGGCCAAGATAAAATGGTCGACGTCGTTTCGCGGCCACTTCTCGTCTCGCACGGCCGGTCGGTCGGATACGGTAACTGGCTTGAATGACCAGTGGTCACTTCGATCTTCTAAGTTCGCCAGATCGACACCGTCCGGCCAATTGGCCCCGTCGTCGACCCACTTTGTCAATCTGGTAATTTCGGCGGCCGACAGGCCAGCACCCTCAGGCGGCATCTTCAGGTCGGCGTCTTCTCCGCTGACAAACTGAACTAACGGGCTGTCCAACGCTTTGCCAGCAATGATACTTGGCCCGTAGCTATCGCCTCCACGGAAGGCCTCGGACTTGATGTCGAGACGAAGGCCACTTTTTTGTTGCTTGCGGCCGTGGCACGAGTAGCAGTGTTTCTGCAGAATCGGCCGCACATCGCGAACGAAGTCGAGGGGGGCGGCCGTCGTTCGCGGTGCGAACAGTCCGGTAATGAACAGCGTGCAGAGCAATCTATTCATAGCAGTTCTCAAGGAACGGTGCAGCCGTGTGTTGACCGGCTTAATTCTAGGGTTAAGAGCTTCCCGGGGCAAAGAGCGAAACGGAGTGTTGATGGGAATCTACGTGCCAACTCGCTTAGTCTTCATCTCGAAGCCAACGCACCAGCATGTCGAGTTCATGGTCGGTGAGTTGGTTGCGACTGGGGTCTTCGCTGTTTTCGGCGAACGCTGGCATGCTACTGTCGCTGTTCGCGTAGAATCGCTCATGATTTGGGTTGGCGATCATGCCTCTTAGCCACTCACGCGACCCCCAACCGGTGAGGTCGGGCGCCGACCCGAGGTCTCCGATGTCGCCGAGCTTATGACAATCAATACACGAACTGGAATCTTTCACGAACGCCACTTGGAATGCTTCAAGCCCGGCTGCAATGGAACCGTCCGTGGCGGCCGTGGCGTCCAGATCCGTTTGTGATAGCAATTTCGCTTCGGCGGAAACGGCCATGACGATCTTCTCAAGCCTCGTTTTGCCGTTTTCGTCCAGATCGGCAAGATCGCTCATGACAAAACTATGCATGTCCAATTCCATCAGCGCCGTTCCGCCAAAATAGCGATCGGTTGAGATTTGCTCTGGGTCGAGCAGCCCGCTGAGCCAATCGCGAGATCCGATTCCGTGAAGATTGGGAGCGACGGGTGGGTTTGCGACGATACCCTCCCCGCCACCGTCATCACGGCTGTGGCAACTTTTGCAATGGCGGGCAAACAGTTTTGGCCCCTGAGTAAACGGATCGTTGCGTTGCAATTCAATTGCGCCACCCTTGGGAATACCCTTTCGTTCAATCAGCCTGACCAATCGTTCATAATCTTTTTCTGCTTGTTCCTGAGCGTTGAGGAAGCTCTCGGATGCTTCGAATTTTTCGGTATACGCATCCTCGGCATCTTGGTCACCACCAAAGTCCATCTCGCTGGGTTTGGTTCTTCCATCGGCGAAATTGTCTTCGTTCCACGCTTCAACCGTCAAATAGCCGGCTCCCACCATCAACACGACAAGTACCACGACATTGACGATGTGGCCCATTTTGACGCGACCGGTTAGTGGCATGAGAAACAGGAAGGCCATGACCGCACCGGGAAGGACAATGGCTCCAACGAATTCGTTTTCAAACATCTTCAACATTTGAAACAGGAATAAGAAGTACCATTCGGGCCGGGCCGCCGCGTACGGTTCGGAGGCGTCAGCTGGCGCAGTCATTTCCGCGCCGTGAGTGTAAATAACCGCGCCCACGATGACGATCATCAATACGAAACAGCCGATGGCATCTTTGAGAACCTGATGCGGCCAAAAATATTGATCGGGCCTGTTCGGTGAGGATTCGGCCGAGATTCCGTGCCGGCGAAAGAAGGCGACGTGGATGCCAAGGAACATCACTAGCAGGGCCGGTAGAAGGCCCGCATGCAGGGCAAAGAAACGGGTCAGGGTGTGGTGCCCATACTCGGGCCCTCCCACAGCAACCTGTTGTACTTGATCTCCTACTAAAGGCGTGAGAGATGATAAGTTCGTGGCAACGCTGGTGGCCCAAAACCCCTTTTGGTCCCAAGGCAATAAGTACCCGGTCAAGGCGAGACCCAAGATGAGCAACATCAAGATCAAACCTATCCAGAAGTTGAATTCTCGCGGCGGTTTATAGGCGCCATCGATGACGACTTGCAGCATGTGCAGCACCAGAAGAATAATCATCGCCTGGGCCATGTTGTGATGGACGCCTCGCAAGAACCAGCCAGCCGTCATTTCATGCTGGATGTAATAGACGCTCTCCCAGGCGGTTTGGCTGCTGGCGCTGTAGGCGGTCCAAAGAATTAAGCCCGTAATTGCTTGCGTGACGAAGGCAAACACAAGCATGCTGCCCGTGATATACCGCCACCGCGCGCCACCCGGAACGTTCTCGTAGAGGGCATCCGAAAGTGTCGCTTTGTAACCAGTTCGGTGGTCGAGCCACTGCAAGAGCTTGTCCATCATTTGGCCACCTTATCTTCCTTGCCCGTATAGAAGTTCTGAAACTTCACCCAAATCTCACCGGACTCGGCCAGCCTTTCGCTGTCGACGTCAAGCGAATCAAGTGCTCGCGGACTCGGGTTTGGTTTGGCGGGGTTGTCAATTTTCTCGCCATCAACTTGAAACGCGCTGTTGTGGCACGGGCAATGGAAATTGCCTTTTCCCTCTGCGTAGGAAACCAGGCAGCCCAAGTGTGGACAGACTGAATTGAAGACTTGCACATCGTTTTCGCCCACGCGACGAACGAAAACCGAACCGATCCTCTCGTTAGGAAAGTAGTTCCAGGCATCAAGTCGGTCAGCAATCACTGGAAACTGCTGTGGTTGACCATCTGCCGGCAGGGCATCGAAATTGGCGATGCGAACAAATCCGCCACCCACCTCTTTGCCCCCGGGGCCCTTTTTTTTCCGCAGCAGCGGATCGAAGATCACACCAAGGCCAGCCACGACGGGGAACAAACCGACGATTCCGCCGATGATGACAGCCGCGGCCTCGACAATGAAATTGCGTCGTTCTTCCTGTGGTGGTTGGCTGGAAGCGGCGTTTTCAGTGGTTTGGGTCATGGATCAACACCTTGAAGTGCTTGAGGATCGAAATCGAGCGATTGGGTTCGGCTGGGCAGGACCACCAAGGCACCAAGGGGCGACCTGAAGGCGAGACCGAGGGTTGGCAGATCGACCGAAACACGCGACAACCGACGTCGCTACAGACCATTCCTGCTACTGGAAATCGCTTTCTGGTGGGGGTAACAGGATTAACCCATGTTTGCCGACCAACGCTGGGACTATTATCCCATGGCCTCAAAAACAACGTCAAGCACTTGACCCAAACTTCTTTCCATTTTCTCGCTTGAACGCCGCGCTATGGGGCCCGAACATGCCTTTTTGATATTGGCGGACGCTCGGCAAACCGACACGCTGGCACAATGAGACGAAGGCGAGCCGATGAATGACAGCCCACCTTCTGCGATTTTAGGACGGGAGAGGAGTAGAAAAAGAGGAGGGCACTACTCGCTGGGGGAGCGACGAACGTGAAGTTGGATGGAGCCATTGTTATCCGCCAGCCTTGTCCAATCTTCGCGGCATCGGACGAAGAGAATCCCGTCGACACCCGCTGTGAACCTGTGCAGTTTGCCGAGGCGAAATGGTTCGCCGAGTTTTGTGGCCGTCAATATCACGCCTTCCATACAACCCTGTCCATCCGATGTGCCATCGGCATCACAGTCGACATTTTTGGCAACGTTCCAAGTACCGATACTCGCCACATCATACGACTGGCCCGTTAGAATTTGCACGCCGGCGGGTTGCCACCCTCGTTTTGCCAGAATCTCCTTCTTTACTCGCGACGTGCCCGAGATTTTCTTGCAACTCTTGGTTCCTTTCCAGTCCCAGGCACATAAATCCACTCGGTACCCATTGTCGAAGTGTTGCACGAAGAAGTCGTATTCAAAGGAGATTTGTTGCGCCGCAGGACCGTACACCGACTCAAACGAAAACCCCGCCTGCTTGGACATCATGTTCATTCCCAACGCCTTGAACCGCGGGGCGTAGTTTGGATTGTAGGCAAGCATGTGGCACAGAGCCCAACGCCATGCATAGGCCTGCCATGAATCGCCTGTTACCTGGCCAGGTTCAACGATCTTCAGCAGACTCTTTGGTTTCGAGTTCTTAAGATAAGTGATGACCGAAGGCTGAATGTCAACGGCCAGCTGGCCTTCCTTCCAGTAGTTCCCCATTTCGGCCATGCCCTCGGCATACCAAGTGGGACCGGTGCTTCCAAAGGTCTGTGAACAATACGCGTGCATCGCCTCATGTTGAACTACGCCGAAGTCGTCGCAGGCGTACACGGTCGCGGTAACTTGGCGGCCTAGACTTTGGCTGACGGTCACGCCGGCGTTGTTGCGCATCTTCTGGTACGCGTGTTGTGGAAGGCCGAACGATGCGAATGCACTGACATTGCGGGCAACCACACACTTGATCAATCCCTTTGGAGGACGGCCAAAGTACTTGGAGACCAGATTGATCATGTACTCTAAGTTGTCGAGCAATATCTTTGCTTTGCGATCCGAGATATCGGTCACCAACACAAAGTGGGCCGAACGAACGCTTCGTGGAACGTCGGGCGGATCATCCGATAGATTGGAGTACTTTGCATCTTGATCCTGAGTCGCCGATTGTGCGTTGTCGCGAGCCATCTCGACGTCGATTGACTCGATGACGTAGTCACCCGTACTGAAACGGGCGACTACCATTTTTTCTACCTTATCCCCCGGTTTGATCTTTCGATATTGATTGGAACGAAAGCTGACGTGCACATCTTTTTTTGCGAGCTGTGCGATGATTCGCCCTTTGGTTACAAATCCACCAACAGGAACTCTCAAAATCAACCGACCACGTTGGCGGGATTCAACCCGTCCTATCACGTCGCAATCAAAAAATCCCTTGACGCTGGTTTCGTCGTTCTTGATGACGCCAGCTTCCGCACCCGTTTCGGAAACATGCAGTTTTTCGATGCTGCCTCGGGTACGCCCGAGACGATTAACGGCCAACTTTACTTGGACAGACATCCCCGCAACGACGGCATTAATCGGCAGCTGTCCATGGATATCTACTTTTGCCGGAAATCGGATGACCACTTTCGAGAGGGCCACCGTCTCTTCTCCCGGTTCCTGAATTTTGCAAACTAGCGTCTTTCCGTCGCTGGTTGTTACTTCGATCGTTCCTGTCCCGACAGACTGCACGGTACCGGATTTCGTCTCACGGGACTCGAGAACTAATCGCTGAGCTCGCAGAGTCGACGGAGCTAAAATAGCCAACACGATGGCGAACGACGTTGCCGTCAAACGCATTTGGCGGAAACCAATCGTTAGTCCGTTCATAAGCCTGTCAATTCTTGCGGGTCATGAGTCGTTGTCGTCGTTCTACTACAGTCTACCATGGTGCAATTCTGGCAAGAAATAGCCAAACGAGCAACGACGCAGATGTCTAGTCTTGCCAGTCCTGTCGCAGTTGCATCGGTCGATACGGCAGGTAGAATTTATCAGGGCCATCGATCGCCCTCCCCCATGGCCGCCAGGCAGGTTGTCTTGGCACAAACCTGTGGCAAAGTTGTTGTGCCATCGAAATCGTGGCATCGTGACTGTACAAGCACTCGATGCACGCCCATGAATCGATATCCTCTCGGTTCTGTCCATTTTTTCACCAAGGTTGAACACGTCTCCCATGAACAAAATTTTGCGAATCTGCTGTCCCATACTCCTCCAACTGATTCCCGGTTTGGTGTTGGCCGACACGCCGGGCTCAAAAAAAACAAATTCAGACAAACCAATTCGTGCCCTGTTGGTGACCGGTGGGTGTTGCCACGACTATTCGCGACAGAAACTGATATTGACGAAGGGTATATCCGCTCGAGCCAATGTGGTCTGGACCGTCGTGCAACAGGGTGGGACCGGAACGAACGTTCAAATACCTCTCTATCAGGATAGGAACTGGGCGGAGGGGTTTGACGTTGTCGTTCACAATGAGTGCTTTGCCAACGTGTCGGACAAGGATTGGGTGGAGCGGATTCTGAAACCCCATCGTGAAGGCTTGCCGGCGTTATTGATTCACTGCGCGATGCACAGTTATCGCACCGGCGATGACAAGTGGTTCGAGTTCGTCGGCGTTCAGTCTCCACGTCACGGTGCGCACTATGCGTTTACGGTCGAGAATCAACGACCGTCTCACCCGATCATGCTTGGTTTTGGTGAATCGTGGCAGGCTCCGAAAGGCGAATTATATCACACGGTCAGATTGTTCCCGACAGCTCAACCATTGGCCCATGCCAAACGCAAGCCAGACAACCAACCGCAGATCTGTGTCTGGACAAACCAATACGGCAAAGGACGTGTCTTTGGTACAACGATTGGACACTACAACGAGACGATGGCACAACCGCAGTATCTCGACCTTGTAACTCGAGGGCTACTATGGTCGGTTGACCGACTTGACGAAGAGACATTTCATCAAGCGAGTGCGGAGGCCAATGCCGAGATTGAGGCACTGCTTAAACGACAGCCGGACGCGTCGACCGCGACGTTGGGATCGAAGTGCTGTGGCGAGGGCAATCTTGCTTTCGGTCGTAAGGCCAGCGCGAGTTCGGAAGAATCGGCAAAGAACAATTTTGCCCGACATGCAGTCGACGGTGATTTGCGTACACGCTGGTGTGCCTCAAATGGGGCTCCGAGTTCATGGCAAGTTGAACTTGAAAAACCCGAACATGTGCGAGCGGTGCGGATTCATTGGGAAAAGGCGAATGTCGCCTATCGATACAAAGTCGCTGCCTCTTCCAATGGAAACGACTGGGCGACCATTGTCGATCAATCGACGAATAACAAGATCGGACGAATAACAGCGCACAGTGTCGATGCCAAGAACACGAAATTTCTTCGAGTTTCCTATATCAGTACCGACAAGAACTCCTGCTGGGGGAGTATCTTCGAATTCGAAGCGTCGCCGAGCGAGTTGCCAGAGCTACCGGCCGACCTCGATCGATCACCAGGGGCGCCGGTCGCTGGAGCGTCGGATGTACAAGGACCAGATGGCTTCAACATCAGCATGTTCGGCACGCCGCCCGAGGTCAATTATCCAGTATGCCTGGCAGCTGCCCCGACGGGTGAGGTATTTGTGGGCGTCGACTTGCAAGGGTCGCTGGGAAAGAAGCCCGGGCAGGGCAAGGTCATTCGATGCATCGATGTGGACGGCGATGGCCGAGCTGATCGGATCAACACATTTGCGACGATGGATCACCCACGCGGTCTGATCTACGACGCTGGGTCTTTGTGGGTTCTCCATCCACCGTTCCTCAGCGTTTATCACGATGAAGATGGCGATGGTGCGGCCGACCGCCACGAAACGTTGATTACCGGTATCAGCACGGATCAGGTCAACCGACGGGGAGCTGACCACACGACCAATGGAATTCGAATGGGAATCGATGGCTGGATCTATATTGCGGTTGGAGACTTCGGATTCTCGAAGGCCGAGTCGGCCGACGGCACAATCCTCGGCCGACGTGGAGGCGGTATCGTTCGCGTGCGGCCGGATGGTTCCGAGATGGAAATCTACTGCTGGGGGTTGCGGAACATCCTGGACGTTTCCATCGATCCGTATATGAATCTGTTCACACGTGACAATACGAATGACGGCGGCGGTTGGGACATTCGAGTGAGTCATATTCTGCAGAGCGCGGAGTACGGTTACCCGTCGCTTTATAAGAATTTTTCTGCGGAAATCATGCCACCGCTCGGCGATTACGGTGGTGGGTCCGGTTGCGGAACAATGTACTTTCATGACATGCGCTGGCCGGAACTCTACCGCAACGCTCTTTACACATGCGACTGGGGACGCAGTGAGATCTTTCGTCACAACCTTCCTTCGGCTGGTGCGACATTCGCTCCGCATCAGGAATCGTTTCTCAAGATTCCTCGGCCAACCGACATTGACGTCGATGGAAGTGGGCGAATGTATGTAAGCAGTTGGAAGAACGGAAAATTTGATTACAGTGGTCCCAACGTTGGTTTTGTAGCCCAAATAACTCCCGTCGATTTCCTCGCGAAGCCGTTTCCAAACCTTGCCAAGTCCACCGACGAACAGCTGGTCGGATATTTTTCGTCACCTAGCGCTGTGTATCGCTTGCACAGTCAGCGGGAGCTCCTGCGTCGCGGTTCGAGCCCCAGTCGAACTCGGATGCTGGTTGATTATGCGGGTAGCGATGGCCCATTGTTCGGTCGAGTGGCGGCGATTTTCACCCTCAAACAACTCGACGGATCGGCGTCAACACGGGCTTTGGTCACACTAGCGGTGGTTCCCGCTGTGCGAGAGTTCTGCTTGCGGGCATTGACGGATCGCAAATCGGAATTAAATGGCCTGCCGATCGGGCTGTTTACTCGAGCGCTCAGCGATCCGAGTCCCCGCATTCGCGCTCAAGCACTAATCAGTTTGGGGCGGCTCGGCCGACCGGAAATTGCGGCTCAACTCTTGCCACTCACCACCTATGGCGCTGCACCAACCGGTGCACCCGCATGGAATCAGCCCGATCCCGATCGAGTTCTGCCACACCTGGCTATCCGGTCGTTGGTGGCGTTGCAGGCGTCCGATGCAGCGTTGAAAGGACTCGACGGTCCCTACGTCGATGGTGCGTTGTGGGCCCTAAAATACATGCACAACGAAGCTGCGGTCACTGGTTTGTTTCATCGCTTGAGTACAACCCGTGACCAAGCACATCGGCACAATGTCTTGACGACGCTTATTCGGCTGTACCATCGCGAAGGAGAATACGAAGGTGGCTGGTGGGGGACCCGGCCGGACACCAGTGGTCCATACTACGATCGGAAAACCTGGTCGGAGAGTGATCGAATTGCCGAAGCGATCCGTGTTGCCTTATCCGAGGCAGACAAGATGACGTCGGAACATATTCTCGGCCAGCTTGCTCGCCATAAAGTGAAAATCGACGGACTCAACAAACTGACGAAAACGAGTGCCAAAGATGAGTTGCAGAAACCAATCGAAATACCGAAAGTCGATCCATCCAATTCTGATCAGATAGCCAATATGTCACCTGATCAGGCCATTTCACGATCTCTCCAAGTCAAAGGTGATGCTGGACGCGGTCAGCTTCTCTTCATGAGGCAGTCGTGCGCCGCTTGCCACACATACGCAAATGGCCAGAATCCCAAGGGACCACATCTGGTCGACATCGGAAAACGCTACAAGCGTCGGGAACTGACGGAGTCTGTTCTTGATCCCAGCGCAAAGATTGCGCAGGGATTCGACACGTACACGTTTGTCCTGGAGAGTGGCAAGATCGTCACCGGATTTGTTGTTAGCGAGAGCGCTGATAGTGTCACGTTGAGAGAAACGAACGGTCTCTCAACGACCATTCGCCGTGCGGACATCGAAGAGCGTGTAAAGCAAAAGCCATCCATGATGCCGAAGGGACTTGTGGCGAATTTGACAATCGATGAACTCGCGGATCTTGTGGTGTATTTGCAGTCGTTGAGGTAGCAAATAGCCGTTGAATTAGAAATGAGGCGGAGGCGGACTCATGCGGATGATCACGATAATTCTATGGACATGTTTCGCCACGGCGTCTGCGAGCGCCGCGCCACGAAACGTGCTGTTCATTGCCGTTGACGATCTTCGACCAGAGCTCGGTTGCTACGGAAGACCGGTTCACTCGCCAAATATCGATCAGCTGGCTCGGGAGGGCATTCTGTTCGAGCGCGCCTACGTGCAGTGCGCTCTTTGCATGCCGTCGCGAGTGTCGATCCTCACTGGACGACGTCCTGACACGACAGGCGTGGTCGACTTTAGTGTGCGATTTCGGGATGTGATGGGTGACGTGGTGACGCTACCGCAACACTTCAAGAACAATGGTTACCATGCAGCCGCTTTTGGAAAACTGTTTCATCGCGACGACCCAGTTTCTTGGAGTGAACCACTGTGGCAATCAAACCGTCAGCGTTATCACACCGCTTTTGGAAATCGGGTGTTGGCTTGGACGAAAGAGGATCACCGTCGTCTGACCTACGTATGGGACCTTGGCGACGGAATAACAAAAAACAAGACTCCGGGTGGACTACCGTGGGAAACGGCGGATGTACCCGACACGGCATTGCGAGACGGTCACATCGCGGACGCGGCGATCCGCAAGATGAAGGAACTAAAGGACAGTCCCTTCTTTCTCGCCGTCGGATTTCACAAGCCTCACCTGCCCTTTATAGCGCCGAAAAAATACTTCGACCTATACGATCGAGCCGAGATTGTGCCCGCAAGCAACCCATTTCCTCCTCGCAATGCGCCGAGTTTTGCCACTTACAACTGGAATGACTTGCGACACTATTACGGTATCCCGGATGTGGGGCCCGTATCGAAGGAACAAGCCCTCGACTTGAAACATGCCTACTACGCTTGCGTGAGTTTTACCGACGCGCAAGTAGGACGCTTATTGAAAAGTCTCGACACTCTGGGGTTGCGAAATAACACGATTGTCGTGCTCTGGGGCGATCACGGCTGGCAGCTCGGTGAACACGGTATGTGGGACAAACACTCGAATTTTGAAACATCGACTCACGCGCCGTTGATCGTTCGAGTGCCGAACGGCCGAGCCGCGCGGACGACCGCCCTAGTCGAATTCGTTGACATTTTTCCGTCGCTGTGCGAACTTTGTGACTTGCCTCTGGACGATGGATTGGAGGGACGTAGCTTTGTTCCTCTATTATCAAATCCAGATCGCCAGTGGAAATCGTCGGCATTCAGTCAGTTTCGCCGTGTGATTCCCGGCTACGGTAAGGTAGCTCGCGGTATGGGCTACTCGATGCGCACGGACCGTTACCGATTCACTGAATGGACCGTGCCTGGCACTGAGTTTCATGCCTTTGAACTCTATGACCATCAATTGGACCCCAATGAGAACATCAATTTGGCTGTTGAGACGGATCACCAACCGTTAGTTGGCAGGCTGAGAAAACAGCTTCACGCGGGTTGGAAATCCGCTGGACCGTAGTCTCGCATTTCTCTAAAAAAAGTGTTGAATCTCAGCGATTCCGATGCGAATCTCGGGTCTAATTGACACGCAGAGACGTGAAGGTGCCGTCATCACACGCTTTCATTCGCAAGGCCACAGATCCATGATTCGATCAACCCTCTTACGCGTCATGTTGACTGCGGTTCTCGTCTCAGCACATAGGATGAGCGTCGCACAAGAAACAGACCGAGCCAACACGGTATTAGTTGGTGGAAAAATCCTCACCATGGATGCGGAGAATCGAGTTGTTACCGCCGTGGCAATTCGCGGCAGTCGCATTCTTGCCGCGGGGAGTGATCGCGAAATTCGCAGATTGGTCTCGGACGAAACGATTGTCATCCAACTGGATGGCAAGACGGTCATCCCAGGAATCATCGCCGCGCATTGTCACGCGATTGGCGTTGCCCGCAACGCTCTCGACCAACCACACGTTGAATTGTTGACCATCGCAGAGGTGCAAGATTGGATTCGACAGCAGGCTAAATCTCTGCCAGCGGGAACGTGGATACAGGTCCCACGAGCGGACATTACTCGACTCGCGGAACGTCGTCACCCGACACGGCGAGAGTTGGATGAAGCCTGCACAACACACCCGATTGTGTTTACCGCCGCGCGAAAATCTGCCCTGAATTCACTGGCCCTGACCACCATTGGTGTCAAAGACGGCGTTGACTCGATCCCGGGCGGGCAGGTGCTACGTGACGACGACGGCGATGTGCGGCTAATTGCCGGAGCCAGCTCTCACTTGAGGCAGTTCATGCCTCGCACAAAACACGCGGCGGACAAAGTGCAGGCTTCACTGCAGAATGTACATCACCACTATAACATGGTGGGTATTACCAGTATTTTTGAACGGGCTGGCACCATGGACGATCTTCTCATCTACCGAAAAATGCGGGACGAGGGAAAACTAACCGTTAGGATGACACAGACTCTCCGATCTGGTTTTCGATCTGCGGAAGATGTCGCTAAATTTACCAAGCGGTTGGGAATCAAGACTGGCGATGGCGATCGATGGGTTCGCGTCGGCCCGCTCAAGATCACGGTTGACGGTGGAATCCACTGGGGAAATACCTATCTACGTGAAGAATATGGCGAGAAGCGGATTCGTTTTTATGTCCATGCGGACGCGACGTATCGCGGCGACCTTCGCTATTCCGTACCCTTGATGACAGAGATCTTCGCCGAGGGGCATCGCCTTGGTTGGCAATGGTGTTGTCACGTGACGGGCGATGCGGGTGTCGATGCCGTGCTGGATGCTATCGCAGCTGTCAACCGAGCCGATCCGACCATTGCAACGCGACGGTTCAGTTTAACGCACGCCTATTTCCCCGCCTTGGATTCCATAGCACGGTGTCAAGACCTCGGAGTTTGTGTCGACACGCAACCGTCGTTGTATTTTAAGGACTCGGCTGCGATCGCAGAAATCTATGGTCGCGACTGGGCAGCGCGGTTCATCGGTTTGGGTGACTGGATTCGAGGGGGTGTGCCAATAGCGATTGCCGGCGATCATATGATGGGACTTGATCCCTATCGATCCATGAATGCCTATCATCCGTTCCTCATGCTGCAGGTTGCGGTCACGCGACGAAACCGGGAAGGCGACGTTTACGGTGCCCATCAACAAATCAGCCGCATCGAAGCGTTGCGTTGCCTGACGACAAGACCCGCGTATATGTCGTTTGAGGAAGCGAGTCGAGGTTCGCTGGAACGGGAGAAGTTGGCCGATTTGGTCATCCTCGAACAAGACTATTTAACCTGCCCGGAAGGGCGGATCGCCAACATCAATGTCCTAAAGACGATGGTCGATGGGCGCTTTGTGTACGACCGGACCAAGTGAAATCACGCCCCGGCTACCCTCGCTGACGCACCGCGTTAAGACGTAACCCGACGCGTAAACGCGGGAGGCACTTGAGGACCTAGGTACTACGGGTCGACACTCTCGTCATTAAAGCCCAGCACGAAGCTCACGATGACAGAACAACGCCAAAATCCAGTGGGCTGTTCAGCGCAACGTTCACACTGAAACGCCGCCGCCCGTTGGTATCGTGTGCAACGACGGCATTCGTTTGTCCGAGACTGTCGAGGAATGCTTCGATTTCGGGTTTACACGCCTCCAGCGTCTCAACCGTGTTTGGGGCCAAGCAGCGGTCATTGACAAGCAGCTCGAATTCCTGGCGGTTGAACCTTAGCTTCCCGGCAAACTCGTTTTCGAGGAGATTGCAGGCCTTCACGGCTGCGGCAAAGGCTTGATTGAATCGATCCGCGTTGCTGCCGCTAATCGGCATTTTGCGGTTGTAGAGCAAACCTTGGCGGTTGCCTGCATTATCAAGGGAATAATCCGCTTCATGTCCGACAATTACAACGCCTGGCCCGGCTGGCACATGGCGATAGTCGGCGACATCGATCAGCAGTTCGTCCATTGCCTGTTCGGCGATCCAACGATGGAAGACGTCGACGACCTGTTGTAAATCAACTCGCAAGTCACCATCGACGAAGATCTTGATATTGACGTGTTGTAGTTCCATTGTGTTGTCTCAGTGGATTCGCTTCTCGCGACGTGGACTCGTTTTGTCAACGGCGTTCTACTTTGATACACCGGTCGTTTCAATGCCTTCGGTGCGGATCTTGTTGTAGCAAGTGTGCACCGCTTCGATGAACAATTGAGCTTCTTCGATCAGTACGTGGGCGGAATCATCGCTGAATTCTCTTCCGGCACTCTGGTGTGCCGCGAAAAAATAGTTGGCAAACTTGGGCCCCGCAAACGGATCCAGAAACACGTTTGTGTCGAAATAACGATCCTTGAATTCCTCGACCACTTCGTCGGGATCCCCGGTGACGTCGTCGTACTGGATCTGAACAAGGGCCTTGGCTGCAGTGATCATCGCTTGGTACGCGCTGTCACCCGCCGCCTGGACGTCGTGGTCTTCGAGCTTGACTTGGGAATTGAATACCATCCGTTCTGCAGAGGTCATTTGGAATTCATACTGAGTAACTACTTCCCCAGCGCATTCGCCTTTGCCGATATCGCCGAGACTGTATTGACGGGGATCAGCCCAGTCGGCGTAAAAGTCTGGATTCGTCTCGGGCTTTGGTAAATTCTGAGTCAGGTCATCGAGAACGGCCCGTATCTTGACCTTGCCCACGCGTTTTACAAACTTAGCGAACGGCTCTTCCGCTTCTCGCTGCCGCATGTAGAACTCTGTGATTCTCTCTAAGGCGTCTGGAATTCGCTTTGATGGAATCGCCACGACAGGCAAACCATAGGAACCGGCATTCTCTTCCCATTGACCGCCGAGTACGACTTGGAAATGTGGTACTTTGAATCCGTTCACCGTACGGCTCACTCCGTAGAAACCGATATCAGCCACATGATGCTGGCCACAGCTGTTGAAGCAGCCGCTGATCTTAATGTGCAGATTCTGAATCGCTTCATCAAGTTCGTAGCTCTTTGCGGTAAGGCGCATCCGTAATTCGGCTGCCAGTCCTCGCGAAGATGAGATGCCGAGTTTGCAAGTATCGGTGCCTGGGCAAGCAACCAAATCGAGAATGTTACTGGCGCCAGGTTCGCTGAGCCCAACCGCATCGAGCGCGGCATGCAATGCTGGCACATCGGATTTACTCACCCAGCGAATGACAAAGTTCTGTTCAACCGTAGTCCGTATCGAACCGTTGGTGAACTCGCGTATTATGTCGGCGAGCGAGCGAAGTTGATCGCCTGTCAAGTCACCCAGTGGCAATGCGACGGCCGCGGTGACATAGCCTTCTTGCCGCTGATCTCGAATATTCGTCTTTACCCAATTGGCATATCGGACGTCGCCATTGACAGGTGGTAGTTCGCTGGGTGGGCGGCTCGGCTTTTCCTCATATTGGTCAATATCCTGGAGGTACTCCGTCCAGCGTGGATCCTCTTTCAACTTCTGCCGCTCCGCCAGTACCTCTTCCTTGAATTTTTCAATGCCCCATTTGTCGATGAGGAATTTCATGCGAGCTCGACTGCGCACTTTCTTCTCTCCGTGTCTTCCAAAGACTTTGGCAATCGCCTGCGTCGTTGGCAGAAGCTCCTCCGGTAACATGAATTCGTCAAACAACTTGGCCTGCCGCGGCACGGCACCGAGTCCCCCGCCGACGACCACGCGAAAACCGCGAACTTGTTTGCCATCCACGTCGCGCAATTCCGCCACCATTCCCATATCATGCATCGCTGCCAGGCCGCAGGCATGTTGTTGGCATCCGCTGAAGCTGGGCTTGAATTTGCGGCCAAAGTTCTGGGCATCGGGGTGGCCGAGCATGAATTGCGTGTAGGCGTCTGCATAGGGTGTCACGTCGAATGCTTCGTCTGGACAGACCCCGGCGAAAGGACATCCACAGACATTTCGCACCGAGTTGCCACAGGCCTCCCGCGTTGTAATACCGACCGCAGCAAGCCGCCGCATGATCGTGGGCGTGTCGTCGATATGGATGAAATGCAGCTGGAAATCCTGCCGCGTCGTGATGTGTGCGATGCCGTCGGAATACTCCTCGGCAATTTCTGCCATCAGTTCCAGTTGCTCCGGCGTCATGCCGCCGTAGGGAATCTTGATTCGCAGCATTCCCGGCGCATCCCAAACTGTATTGGGACCCTTGGACTCAACTTCGGGGAAGGCCAGTGTCTTGCTCTCGGTCCCGTCATGCCGTTGCCCATTGTCATATCGCTGACCGTAGGCGCCGCGGCGAAGACGCGTCTCGGCGAATACCTTTTCGTCGATTTTGCCTTGCCTCCGCAGCTCGATCTCCGTTTCGAATTGGTCGATTTCTGCGGCGAGTTGGTCGGGTAAGTGGCCGTCGAGAATTTCTTTCCAACGGCGGTTGCTGGCCTTCATTTGGCGCTCCAGGGGATGGGAAGGGCGCAGTTCGGTGGTACGGTCGGGTAAAAATCCGTTTCTCGACCGGAACGCGCTTCCGACAGGCAACTTATCAAAACGTGGCCCCCTCGGCAATTCCGCTCAGGAAGGCTAGGCTATGTGGATCGCGGCAAGCGACTTGACCGAACCGTTGGCAGAGAATCAAGTTATGACGAACGAACACACGCTTCGAGTGTACGAGTCAATCATCGGTCTGCTTTCGAATGCGGAGAACCCAACACCGTTGGTGCGGCTGAACAAGGTCGTTCCGTTCAAACATACCAAGGTGTATGCGAAACTTGAGTGGTACAACCCGTTCGGAGCCGTGAAAGACCGCATTGCCGACAATTTGATTCGCGTCGCCGAGGAGGAGGGGTTGCTCTCCAACGGAAAGCGGCTTGTCGAGGCCACGTCCGGTAATACGGGGCTTGGACTGGCGATGATCGGCAACCAAAAGGGCTACGCTTTGCAGACCCCCCTGTCTCAGGCGATTCCGCTTGAAAAACGAACCGTGCTGCGTTTTTTTGGCACGGAAGTCGTCGAGTTGGACGATTCGCTTTGTCCGGCTCCCGGTGCTCCGGAGGGTGCGATTGCCCAAGCTCGAGCAACTGCCGAAAACGAGGAATACGTACTGCTCGATCAATACGCCAACGAGGCGAATCCCGGAGCACATTACCGCACGACCGGTCCTGAGATTTGGCGTCAGACCGAAGGCAAAGTGACTCACTTTGTGGCCGGCTTGGGGACCTGTGGGACCATCACCGGAACCGGCCGGTATCTCAAAGAGCAGGGTGATGTAAAGGTGTACGGCGCCTACCCGGAGGAAGGGCATGACATTCCGGGTGTACGGAGTCAACGCCAGCTACAACAGACCAAACTCTATTGCCCGGACGAGTATGACGCTGAGGTTGAAGTGCCCGACAGAGCGGCCTATGAGCTCTGTTTGAGACTCAACCGCGACGAGAGTATCATTGCCGGCCCAAGTTCTGGAATGAGTCTATGGGGCGCATTGAAGCTAGTTCCCGATGAACCGGGTGCGATCGCCGTGGTGATCTTCCCCGACAACATATTCAAGTACGCCTCATCGATCTTGCGTCATTTTCCCGAGTTCAAGCCGCCCGAGCGGTCAGAAGAGACGGCACCCGCTGGGCCGAGCAAGAATGACACCATGCTCGCCGAGATGATGGAGAACCTAAAGAACGCTCACGATTCGGTAAGGGTGACCAAACTGAATGAACAGCTGCAAGGGGACGACAGGCCTCTGGTGATCGACATTCGCATTCCGGAGCATTTTGCCGAGTCACGAGTACCCACTTCAATCAATATTCCGCAAGACGATCTCGGTCAACGATCCGGAGAATTACCCGAGGATCGCGACACGCCAATGGTCATGGTCTGCAATATCGGCAAGTTTTCAAAACAAGCCACGCTCTACCTAAAGTCGATGGGCTATCGGAACGTAAAGAGCATGAAGGGCGGACTCAATGAATGGGTACGCAAGGGGCTCGAAACGGAATAGCTGTCACACATCGTGCAACACTGTCAATCGCCGCCAGGAATTGGCGTGGTGGTCATCTGTATGAATATTGGCGCCACCTTGGTCCTCACGTTGGTTGGCCGCAACCCAGCCCGATGGACTGGGCTCGGTAAACGCCACGGCGCGTTGCCCCTTTGTTGCCAGCGCAGGCGATATCGCAAGAACAGGCCACCCACGGACAATACCTAACACTGGCGGGGTCGGTTCAGACGAGGCACGGCGGAGCCAATGTCGGCCGGTCCATCTGTGTCCTCACCACCGTTTGAACGCTCGCAATGTTCGTCGCCGCAAGCCGAACTCAATTTGACCTGTCAAGACCCTTCTTGTAGAGTTGTAACTTGAATTAAAATCGATCATCTGGACCTCGAGTTCAAGCATCTAAGGCGACATGATGACCGTTCCCACGTTCGCGACGCGGATCGTAATCCTCTTCGCCTGCGCTCTCACGGTAACTTCAGCCGTGTTCTGGTTGCGACTGACTGCGGAAGACAGTTTTTCAAGTGCGTCTCCGTTGGACGTTCCACATCAAGTCAGTAGTAATGAGTTCGTCACGTCGAATGCGTGTCGTAGCTGTCATCCCGATCAGTACTCGACTTGGCATGACAGTTTTCATCGTACGATGACTCAGATTGCGACGCCGGAGGCAGTGGTTGCACCGTTTGAAGACCTCGAACTCCGAGATGACGCCTTGTCCTGCCGTCTCGAACGACGAGGAAATGAGTATTGGGCAACCGTGTTTGAAACGAATTGGAAAGAACGCTACCTTGCTGCCGGAATCGACCCGGAAACGGTCATCGGAACTTCGCGGACGCCGTTTCTGACCAAACGCGTTGAGCTAACGACCGGCTCTCATCATGTGCAGATTTTTTGGATTTCCGATAAATCCAATATGGTTGAGCTGCCCTTCTATTACCACATCGATGGCAAACGTTGGATTCCGCGAAGTGACTCGGTCTTGGTTCCGCCCGCATCGGCAGACGCGGGCGTGAGTACGTCGGAATGGCGAATGGAGTGCATCAAGTGCCACAGTGTCGGTGGAAACCCAGGACTGACAGAATACCATGGCCGCGCTTTTCTCCAGAGTTCGGTGGCGGAATTCGGTATATCGTGTGAGGCTTGTCACGGTCCGGCGAAGCAGCACATCGAGCATCACCGAAATCCTCTCAATCGATATCGACGGCACTTGGACGGCGAACCCGATCCCACAATTGTCAATCCGAAACGATTGTCTCATATCAAGTCGTCCGAAATATGCGGACAGTGTCATCTCAGTTTTGTACCCAAGGACCCGGATTTCCTAACCCGCGGATTGCAGTACCGTGCAGGAGACGATTTGACCGTGACTCATGAGGTGCAACTCTTCGAGGACGGTCCACTTCGCGAGGGTGGATTCATGACCTACTGGCGCGACGGCACGGTTTGTGTTGGTGGCGACGAATACTTGGGATTGATCAAGTCCGCCTGCTATCTGCGTGGCGAGATGTCGTGTCTTTCTTGCCATTCGATGCATCAGAGCGATCCCAACGATCAGCTTGCAGAAGGCATGGATAGCAACCAAGCGTGTTTGCAATGCCATAAGTCGTTCATCGACAACATTGAAGAGCACACGCATCATCCGGTGAATTCTAGCGGTAGCCGCTGTTACAACTGCCACATGCCGAACACCTCGTACGCGCTGTTCACCGCGATGCGCAGCCATCGAATCGACAGCCCGGACATCGCTTCGAGCCATCGGTCTGGCCGGCCTAACGCTTGTAACTTGTGCCATTTGGACCAAACGCTCGACTGGTCCGCACAGCATTTGACACAGTGGTACGGAGCACCCGCGGTTGAACTGGATGAGGACGAGGAGACGGTGGCCGCCTCCCTGCTTTGGCTGCTCCGCGGCAATGCTGCTCAACGTGTAATCATTGTGTGGCATATGGGCTGGGAACCGGCACATAGGGCTGCTGGCAAAACATGGCAAGCTCCGTTCCTGGCGCAGATTCTTGAAGACCCGTACTCCGTAGTACGCTATATTGCTCACCAATCACTGACGAAACTCCCGGGATATGAGGATTTTACGTACGACTCCATAGGTCCGGAACAGGAACGCAGTCGTGCTCATCGCGAGGCTTTGACGAAGTGGGAACAACAGAACCGAGACTTGGGTTCTAGGGCACGCCGATTGCTCCTCGATCCAACGGGGCATACAAGGGATGATGATGTCATTCGATTTGCAACTCTCCGTATCTTAAATGAAGCAGCAGTATCAATCTGGAAGGGGCGTCCAGACCTTGCAACACGTGCTATCGAAATGGCGAAACGCATCGAACATGATTCTTCTTCCCATTTTCACACTCCTCTCACTGAGCCCGATGACTCCTTCACTCGAAGTTATCTTGCAGCTGGCAAGGATCAATATGATCAAATCGATGTCATCGAAGCGTTGCTCAATAGTAGTGCTACTGACTTAGGAGTTCGAGATGCTGATTTACTGGCATCGATAGCACTGACGAACAGGAAGAGC